>JASEHG010000118.1 GCA_030018855.1 Candidatus Brocadiaceae bacterium | reverse complement strand
CAGGCAGTATCCCCTTTAGTCCGTATCTAAAGATGTTCATGGTATGGGTACCGCAGACCTCCATAATCGTGTATCCGCCTGAGGCGGACCCCTCCAGGAGAGAGGAAATCCTCTGGGCCAGCCCCCTGGCCAGGTCTTTATCTCTAAACTCCGTCATGTATCTCATGGTCTGAACCCTGTGTGTCCGGGTGTTTTCGGAGGTCGCCGTAACCTTTAGGTTGCGTTGTCTTCCGCAGGCTAAAGTTCGCCTCGGCGAATCTGCCTCGGGTCATGCCGAAGGCAGATCCGCCTACGGCGTGACATGACCTGCGGCTACTGAACTCTGTCATGTATTTCATGGCTTAAATAACAGTAAGGAGTAGGCAGTAGGCAGTAAGATTTAGTGCGTATTACCTGCCCTATACTACCTGCTGTCTATCAAACTCAATGGTCTAAATCCTGCATGAGCTTAAGGGTCTGTTGGGCCACCTCCTCTTCCAGTTTCTCTATGGCGTAGCCTGCATGGACGATGACGTAATCCCCCACCGAGGCACTGTCCAGTAGAGACAGGTTTATCCTGCACCTTAAGCCCCCCAACTCTCCCACAGGTGGGTCTAACTCTACTACCTTCATAGGCACGCCAAGGCACATATCTATAGAGTTCAAAAGTTTAAGAGTTTAAGGGTTTAAGAGTCAAAAGTTTAATCCGCCTTAGGCGGACAATCAGTTTTGCCACCTGTCTGCAATTACTGCCTGGCCCAGGCTGAGGCCACCATCGTTGGTGGGCACCTTGTGGTGGATATAGACGTCAAATCCCTCCCTGCCAAGGATACCCTCACAGAGCCTCAGGAGGAGGACGTTCTGAAAGACTCCCCCGCTAAGGACCACCCTTTTCTGCCCGCTCTCTTCCCGTATCCTCTTACAGACCTCTCCTGTCATAAGGGCGACGCTGTAATGAAACCTGGACGAAATCTTTGGCGTTGGTGTACCTTTACATAGGTCTTTGAGTATCCCTTCAAACAGGCCATGCCAGCCTATGCGGAGTGCGGAATGGGGAGTACGGAGTGCGGAATTTAACTCTACATTCTGCATTCTGCATTCCGCATTCAGGATGTTCCGCACTCCGCCTCCCAATTGTGCCCCTGCCGCCTCTCTCAGCTCAAAAGGGTATGACGTATCAGACCCTTCGTCCGCTATTTGCTCCAGTTCAACGGCGGCCTGGCCCTCGTAGGTTATTACTCCCCTTATACCCAGCAGGGCTGACACCCCGTCAAAGAGCCTCCCCATGCTGGAGGTCAGGGGTGAGTTTGTTTTCTTATCCATCATCTCCTTTACAGTAGGCCACTTCCCCTTATCCAATCTCCTTACAAATTCTATGTCCATTTTCAGAAAGTCCTCTCCAAAAAGGTGGTAGAGGTAGCTGAGGGCCATACGCCAGGGCTCCTTTATGGCCTTCTGTCCGCCTGGCATGGGGACGTACTCCAGATGCCCTACCCGGCGGTAGCCTTGGGGGCTTGCCAGGAGGAATTCCCCTCCCCAGAGATGGCCGTCCTCGCCGTAGCCCAGGCCATCAAAGGCGACCCCTATGACCTCTCCTTCCAGGCCATTCTCGGCCATACAGCTTACCACATGGGCATGATGGTGTTGTACAGGTATTTTTGAGATACCGTCCTCTAGTCCAAGGGCGTACTGGGTGGAGAGGTAGTCGGGGTGCATGTCGTAGGACACTATGTCTGGTTCCAGATAGAGCATCTTTTTGAAGCGTTCTATGCCCTGCTGGAAGGCCTCCAGGGTCTCCAGGTTCTCCAGGTCTCCGATGTGGGGGCTAAGGAAGGCATGGTATTTCTTGCCGATACAAAAGGTATTCTTAAGCATAGCCCCACAGGCCAGGACGTTCTTCCCGAACGGAGAGGCTAATCTAAGGGGATAAGGTGCGTAGCCCCTGGCCCTCCTGATAAGGATTGCGTAATGCGGAGTGCGGGGTGCGGAGTGCGAAATTCCACATTCCGAATTCCGCATTCCGAATTCTGGATTAGCCCTCACCACGGAATCGTCACAGCGGGTGAAGATGGGTCTGTTAGAGACCAAGAAGTAATCGGCAACGTCTCTAAGACGTGCCAGGGCCTCTGAGTCCTCAAAGGCGATTGGCTCGTCGGTAACGTTTCCACTGGTCATGACCAACAGGTCTCCAGCGTGACGCAAGAGGTAGTGATGTAAGGGTGTATAGGGGAGCATAATGCCCAATTCCTTGCAACCTGGTGCCACTCCTTCGGCTAGCTTAGCCCCTGGCCTCTTTTCCAGGAGGACGATGGGCCTCTTGGCGGAGAGGAGGAGTTGGGCCTCCTGGGGGCCGATGCGGCAGAGCCTTCTTGCCACCTCCAGGTCTCTGGCCATGAGGGCGAAGGGTTTCTCACAGCGGCGTTTCCTATTCCTCAATTCAGATACCACGCGGGACTGGGTGGCATCTACTGCCAGGTGATAACCTCCTATGCCTTTGATGGCAAGAATCCTGCCACCTTCAAGGAGGCTTACGGCCTGCTCAAGGACGTCCCCTGGTAGTTCGTTCCCACGGCAGTCTAACAGTCTCAACCGTGGGCCGCATTTGGGGCAGGCATTGGGTTGGGCATGGAACCGCCTGTCCCTGGGGTCGTGATACTCCCCGGAGCAATCCTGGCACATAATGAAGGCATCCATAGTCGTATTGGCCCGGTCGTAGGGGATGTCTCTGGCGATGGTATAGCGTGGTCCGCAATGACTGCAATTGATGAAGGGATAGAGGTATCGGCGGTCTGCGGGGTCAAAGAATTCCTTAAGGCACTCCTCACAGGTGGCTATATCAGGGGCTACCAGTGCCTCTTTGCGGGTTAGGTCAGTCCCTTCTCCGCCTGAGGCGGATTCAAGGGCAGGCCCTGTACCAGAACGGTGCAGGGCAGGCTTATGCGGACTATCCTTTATCTCAAACGTGGTGTAACCTAGAGGGGGCAGATCCTCCCAGTGGAGTTCTTCAATAAGGGCCTGGGGTGGAGGGGAGTCCAGCATGGAGTTGATGAACCTGTCCAGGTGTTCCCTCTCTCCCTCAACGTCAATGGAGACGCCGTGGGTATCGTTCTGTACGTAACCCTTGAGGAGGAGGTGGGTGGCTAACCTGAAGACAAAGGGACGGAAGCCTACTCCCTGGACGATGCCTCTGGTGATGATTAGACGCCTCTCCACTCTTGGGAGAGACAGGGGAGGACGGCCCATTCCGGAGGGAGACAACTACGTTACTCCCTGGAGGTCCTTGTTCGTTTCCTGCGAGGTCTCTTGTATGGCCCTGGAGAGGGAATTGATTCTTTTAAGGTACTCCACATGGGACGTGGTTTTGCCTGAGGCGGACACCTCCAGTCCCTTTGCGGCCTGAAAGTTCTCCAGGGCCGTACGATAGTTGTTTTCGTAGTAATCTCTCAGGCCGGAGTAAAAGAAGTAGAGGAATCTAGTCTCATTGTCAGTGGTGCGGGCCAGTGCTTTTTTGATGGTGTCTGCGGCCTGCTGGTAATAGCCGCTGTCGTAATAACTCTTAGCGGCGGTCTGGAGTACCGCCAATCTCCCTTCCTTATAGATAGTGGAGAACAGACCCTCCAGTCCCTCCGGACCAAAGACCTCCTTGAGCAGGTTTTCGTTCTCTAAGAAGAATCTCATTAGCAGGCCATTTTCAGGGTAGCTGGCCATGAAGTCTTTTAGCTGTTCCAGGGTCTCGGACAGGAGGGCATTGGTCTCCTTGAGCTCCACCGTAAGCCTCTTTTTGGCCCTTTCCAGGGTGCGGTCTAACTCTTTAAGGAACTTCTTTTCATGCGGGCCTTTCTGGGGTTTTCCTTCCAGGGCCTTTGCCTTCGGGCCATAGGTCTCTACCTGGTAACAATTTTCTCGGATAATCATGGCTTCGTGGAAGATAGAACTCACGGCCAGGTCAAAGAGTTGTTCCTTACTGGAGCTGGAGTTGTTTTCTCTGAAGATGGAGTGGCATATCTTTTTTAGGTTGAATAAGAGGGACTGCCCTTTATCATCTACAAGCCTCTGGACTTCCTCAAATCTGAAAGTCCCCTTCTGGTAATCGTTGTAGAACTGTCGGTAGAGGACTACCGAGCGGAGGAAGGTTTTGACTATCTCTACTATCTTGCGGTCTCGGTCCTTGTCTTCCATTCCTTTTGCCACGCCAGGAGGGGCACGTTGCAACGTATCCCCTGCAAGGGCACGGCACGCCGTGCCCCTACTTAGTCCCCTTTGGCCAGCCCTGAACCAGGAGGGTTAAGGGCCAGGGGGTAAAGGGCCTCAAACTTTATCTTTTCTTGAAGTTCCTTTAGTTTCAGGAGTTCAGCCAGGGCAGTCCTGGAGAAGAGGACCACTTCCTTGCAATCCACCACTACCTCTACCACCCCTGTGGCTAATATCTTGTTAATCCTCTTTATGAACTTTTTTGCTACCTTTTCGTCCAGTACCCCTTTCAGGGAGACACGTATGGTCTTAATCTTCTCATCATAGGTAGTGTGAATACTAAGTATCCTCTCAATGACCTCCTCTCTGGTGTTTTGCAGGAGGTGGGAGAGGCCGCTTGAGACGTCTCCGACTGGGGCGGGTTGCCGTCCAGATGCAGTAAGGTCAGTCACTGGTGGGGTATTGGGGATGAGTCCCTCCGAGGAGGAGTTGAGGGTGCCCTGGATGCGATGGAGGAGCCTGGCGATGGGGGATATGCCCCCCTTTGGGACACGGTTGGCCATCCGCCTGAAGGTCCAGTTGATGCCCAGCCTGGACAGTAGATAAGGTTGCGCTGGTCTGATTACCCTCTTAAAGATGCTGGGTATGGAGAACAGGCGGTGGTTTAGCCAGTAATAACCCTCTTGTAAGGTCTCGGGGGACATGAGCCTCGGGTAGAAGGTGACGTGACGGCCATCGTAATGGGCCATGTTCCTGTCAAAGATCCTGCCCTCTTTCTCCATCTGGCGGTAAAAGGGCGTGCCGGGTAGTGGGGTCAGGATGGCTGGGGTGGACAGGGCAATCCTGTTTTCTTCCAGGAATTCTGCTGTACGTTCAAAGACGGACTCGTCGTCTCCGTCAAAGCCAAAGATTATCCCCGCCGTGATACTTATCCCGTGGTCAAAGAATTTTTTGATGGACTCCTTATATTTTTCTACCTTGTTAAAGCCCTTTCTTACCTTCTTCAGGTTCTCCTGGGAGAGGCTCTCAATGCCCAAGAAGAGGCCCTTGCAACCGCTTTCCGCGGCCTTTTTCAGGAGTTCCGGGTCGTCGGCCAGCTTGAGGCTTGCCTGCCCTGACCATGCGAGCCCTAAGGGTTTGATGGCCTCAAAGAGCTCCATGGAATATTTCCTGTTACCAGCAATGTTGTCATCCAGGAACATGACGTACCCGGGGGGCATGCTTTCCAGTTCCTTTACTACGTCTTTTACGGGCCTGAGGCGGTAGGTGTTACCGAAGAAGTTGGTTACTGAACAGAACTCACAGCCAAAGGGGCAGCCCCTGGAGGCCTGGAGGCAGTTAGCGGTAAGGTAGGCGTCTCTCTTTAATAGGTCCATCCTGGGGTGGGGAAGGTTCTCCAGGGAGGGGAGTCCGTTCTGGCGGTAAAAGGGTTTTAGCCCTCCATTCTTAAAGTCTTGTATGAGTCGTGGCCAGAGCCCTTCTGCCTCTCCAACTACTACGCTGTCGGCGTGCAATTTCGCCTCTTCTGGCACGGCAGTGGGGTGGATACCGCCTAGCACCACTTTTACACCCCTCTGGCGGAATTCCCTGGCTATCTCGTAGGCCCTGGGGGAGAGGAAGGTCATTACCGATATACCCACCAGGTCTACCTCCTCTTCAAAGTTTATCTTTTCTATGCTCTCGTCCAGCAGCCTCACCTCCACATCGGGTGGGGTCAAGGCTGCCAGGACCGGGAGGCTTAACCTGGGAAACCAGAAGGACCTGACGTCTTTCTTTGAATAACTAAAAATGGATTCCTTTAGCTCTGGAGAGATTAAGAGTAGCTTCATATATTTCCCCTCTGCCTTGTCTTTTCTGGAAAACTAGATTATACATTTTGAAGAGTTTCTGTCAACGCCTTTTGCCAGGATAAGTTTTTAATTTAGTGTGTTGAAGGATTAAAGCCAAAAATGTTACCCATCTCCAGAGGCTGTTGCCCAACCCTAAAAGGGCCTCATTTGGGCAATTTGAGGATGTAGGGACAGACCTTCAGGTCTGTCCAC
>JASEHG010000117.1 GCA_030018855.1 Candidatus Brocadiaceae bacterium | reverse complement strand
AGATTCTTCGCTTCCCCTTCGCTACGCTCAGGGCTTCGGCTCACTCAGAATGACAAGACGTATCATTGAGACTTTTGCAGAGGTCTCATAAATAGAATCCTTTGCAAAATATACTAGGGGGCATTGGGGCCTGGGGCAGGTTTAGAAGGGGTAGTTGTGACAGTGGATAGACAAGAGGCTATTCTTTGCCGTAGAACGCCTCGTTGTCCTTCCTTATCAGCCTGTAGAAGACAAAGATTATCCCACCCCAGATGGGGAACATGGCGAAGGTCATGTAAACCACCTGGTTGAATAGCTTATTGTCCAGACTCAGGGCCTCTGCCTTGTCAATCTCGGCAATGAGGGCCCATCGGATGCCGCTCTCCACCTCCAGTGGGGTATAGGCGCTAAGGACTTTGACGTTGCGGTAATCGTCTATAATCTTTACATCCGTCTTCCCGGCCATGGCCTCTCTGGAGGCAGTAGTGTCCACCTTCATTTTTAACACGTCGGAGACCGGGGTAAAGCGGGAATCGGAGCGTATCAAAAAGTCCTGCCCAACCAGGTAGGTCTCACCAGATTCCTTGAGGCCGGGCCTCTGGGTCATCATGTCGTTAATCAGAGACTCATCCAGATGGAGGATGATAACGGCAATGGGCTCGTCCTGGTTTTCTCTCTTTACCGGGGCGGATACAAACTGGGCTGGCCCTTTGTATGCCTCATGGTATTTAATATCCCCTACAGTTAGGATTGCCTTTCCCCGTCTAAATGCCTCTGCCAGTGGGGTGTCTTTGTATGGATTGGCCAGTACGTTCTTACCTGACTCTGGATGCTTTTTTGCACTACAGACCACGTTTCCTGACATATCCACTATCAGCACGTCGTAGTACCCCTCGGCATCGGAGAACGTGGAAAACGCCTTGCCGTAGTTAGTATCCACCTCTCCATAATCCTTTCCTTCCAGTCCCCCCTTCTTGTATGCCTCCAGATAAGAGATTACGGCCCATCTAAAGAGGAGGTTACTGCTTATCTCTAGAGCATTATCCCTCCTCTCCTTAAGGAATGCCTCCACCTCCCTCTTCTTTATGTCCCTCACGGACACCAGGTGGTCAAAGGCCTCCTGGCGGATGAACCCCCTTGCATTCGCACAGTTTACCGAGGTGGTAATAATGTAGGGCAGGAAGTTCCCAAAGCAACAGAGGACAACAAGATAATACAGGAGATTGCTCTTCGGAGGTGCGACAGGAGGGACAGCAGGAGGGACAGATGGAACAACCCTCTTTGGAGGCATAGCCTGAGGGGGTTTTTTAGGTATATTTTTTCCGTCTGCCATGATTTTTGGTAATTCTATACCATTCAATGCATTGTGTCAATGAACGGAAAGGTCACTCGTATTGACACTCTATGCAGTTGGGTATATAAAGTTTTATCTCCTAGTTGGAGAGGATATTGCGTCAGATACTTTAGAAACCATCAGCAGAACCTGAATCAAGGAGGGAAATATGCCTGTCCAAAGGGTAAATTGTGCAAAACGTCTTACGTATCATCAGGGACTCATGTCAGATGCCTCTCTGGTTCCTTCGGCAGACTTGCAGAAAGGGGGGGTCCTATTTTGTGGAGGCGCCATCCCGAGAAACCCTGAGAAGAATTGGGAGATACCACTAGACTTTGAGGAGCAGTGTCATGTCACCTTCAAGAATATGGTGGCGGTACTTGAGGCGGCTGGGACCTCAACGGATAACCTCATAAGGGTCATTGTGTACCTGACCGACATGAGGAACTGGGAGGCTATGAACAAGATTTACACCCAGTACATAAAGTCGGCACCTGCCAGGGCCTGTCTTGGCATAGCAGCCCTGAATAATAAATATCAGATAGAGGTGGTGGCCGATGCCCTGGTACCTCCAAAGAAATAACGGACCTATTGAAAATTGGAAATTGAGACCTCTGAAAAATTCCACTCGCTTGTCATTCTGAGGGAGCGAAGCGACCGAAGAATCTCCTAAAAAACCAGATTCTTCGCTTCGCTCAGAATGACACACAGCGTTGGGATGACTTTTTCAGAGTTCTCAAATTAAAAATTTTAGATTTAAAATTTCCAATCTTCATTTTACAATGGAGGTATGTTCGCATTGGAGAACCTAAACACTCGGCTACAGGGTATCGCCCCCAGGAGGGTGTACAATCTCCTGATGGGACAACTGGAGCACAAGATGGGCCTATCCAGACTCCATAACCTCCCGGCAAAGCTCAGCGTAGAGTCTGGTAACGTCTGCAACCTCAGATGCCCCCTCTGCCCCACGGGGCAGCACGACCCCTCGGCTAGAAAAGGACTCCTGCCCCTCCAGACCTTCAAGAAGGTCATTGATGAACTGGGAGGAGGTCTCCTCCTCTTGCGCCTTTACGACTGGGGTGAACCCCTCCTCAACCCTGAGCTGGTGCCTATGATAGAGTACGCTAGCGCCAGGGCCATACCAGTCAAGATAAGTACCAACCTGAGCCTTAAGCTGGACGAGGCCCAGATGCGGGCACTCCTCTCCTCAGGCCTGAGGAAGATGTACGTCTCTTGTAATGCCGCTAGCCCAGAGACCTATCCCATCTATCATGTTGGGGGAGATTTCAATCTGGTCATGGAGAATCTCAGATTTCTTGCCGGAGAGAAGAGAAGATTGGCCTCGCCGACGGAACTGGTCTGGCTCTTTCACGTCTTCAGCCACAATGAACATGAGACAGAGAAGGCCAAAGAGATGGCCAGGGGGATGGGTGTAAGGCTGGAGATAAAGAAGATGCGTCCAGATATGGGAAAGGAGATATTTGAGACTGCCGGGGAGGCCATCCGCAGGGATGGACACTGGCTACCCAAAAACCCAGAGTACAACATATTTAATACTGGGAAACACGGTAGGGGCACGTTGCAACGTGCCCCTACTTACTGCGACCTCCTGTGGACCGAGACGGTAATAAACTGGGATGGTGCCGTCCTGCCTTGTTGTTCTGTCTATAGCGAGAGGTACTCTTTTGGCAACATACTGGAGAGGCCTTTTAAGGAGATATGGAATGGAGAGATGTACGTAGCGGCCAGAAAGGAGGTATTATCTAAAGAAGAAAACGGTACTATTTGGACTATATGCCGTACGTGTAAAAAGACAGGCTTTCTCCACGGCTAAGAAATGATGCTAGTATATCGCAGGTACTGCCCCCTGAGATAGTCTCTTTCCCCCTGGGTTAGAATTCCTTGCAAGTAGTCTTCCAGCCTCTGTATATCTATCTCTCTGTCCCTGTGTCCTCGTTCCAGACACTTTTTTACCAGAAAATTATAGGGCCGTGTCAGGAAGGGTTTATATACACCCGTACGGTCTTTAACCAGGGAGATATCTCCAGGAGAGACACTGTAAGCAAAGGTGCCAAAATTGTGTAACCTGGAGAGAAATCTGGCAACGTGCCAGAGGATAGAATACCTCCTCTGGGCAGATTGGGGGCATCTTTGCAGGACGTCTCTTATATCTTCCGCCCCTTCCAATTCCTTGAATAAAAGTACACCCTTGTACCCTTTGGCTTGTGTCCACTCTATGGCCGACACAGGAGGACTCACGGGGAAATAGGCCTTGCGGAGTCCATTAGCACCCTGCCAGGTCCGCCTGAGGCGGATGGCTAGTGGTATCCCTTTTTGTTGGGAATAAAATTCGCAGACCCGTACGGTTTCTCCTGCCGTCTCCCTTTTAATCTTTGCCGTATACCATGAGAGGTTGAATTGCCCCCGGTGTTCCTCTTGTATCTCTTGCCTGGTCGGGGCTAAAGCGAGAAGTTCCTCCAGATGGTATCCCTCAAGAAAATAACATGTCAGCCCGGCATCTTTATACGACTTATAGCCTCTGCCACCCCTGACGCAGGCACTGGAGATCCTTTGGGCGTCCCTCTTCAAGATTTGATGGGTGTACGCCTCCAACCTCTTCCATCTCGGAAGGTCCCTAAACTCCTCTTTGGTCTTACAATAGGCCTTAAGGAATCTGAATTTATCTGTGAGGGCAAAATCAGCACCGATGCGGTTGAGCTTGGCTAGGGTCCACTCCTTCTCTTCGGTGGAGAGTCCTTGGCTCACCCGGCTGCGTTCAAAGTCAATGAGAAATATCTGACCATCTTGAGGGTTGGCCAGGAGGAAATTGTTTAAGGCGAAATCTTCCTGGAGGATACCCTCATCATGGGTCTTTCTGGAGAGTCTCCCCAGTGCCCCTATCACCCTTGCCTTATCTCTGTGAGTGGTGTCTCTCGTGCAGAGATATTCCAGGAGGTTGAGGGCCCCTGGAAGTCTTTGAATAAGGAGATAGGATTCCTGGAGTAGTCCCCCCTGGTATTTCTCCCCAGCGGCCAGAGGGAGTACCACGGGAATACCCCTCTCCTGAGCCACCAGGCTTACCTCCAGTTCTCTCAGGGCCTTAGACTTAATAAACTGATGCTTGAGGCGCTGGAGTATACCTTTCACCCGGAAGGTCTTGACGTAAACCTCTCCTCCATTAACTGTGGTTTCCAGTAGTGCAAAGGACTTTTTCCTTCCCTTTTTGAGGACAGTTACCCCCGCTCCTTCAGGGAATTTAACTAGCCCCTCTAGCCCTTCCAGTAATGCCTCTTGTCCTATTGGGACATACCAGGTTACGTCTTTAAGGCGTTTTTCGGTAAATCTCTGCACCTTATTTCTTGAAGACCTTTATTAGAAGTACCACTGCTATGGCGGTTATAATGACATTGGGGCCCCATAAGGTAAGTATCACGGGTGTCTGCATGTCTGTAGCTAGTACCTTCCCTACTGTTACAAGGGGATAATATATCACCAGGATTATGACAAAGGTTATTAAGATACCTATAAGGATATTTCCCCTGCGGCTCATTATTCCTATAGGTATTCCCACCAGCACAAAGGCCAGGCAGGAGAAGGCCGGATATAATCTATTTTGGATGGCAACAGAGATGTCTCGGTAGGTCTCTATTTTCTCCCGCAGGCGCTGTATTTGGTTCCATCGGCCGCGTTCGGCATCGGCGTCTAGCTCCAGGGCATTCAGACGTTCAACCTCAGCCGCGTAGTGGGCTAAATTCTGTTCTTCCAGTCCAATAGTCTCATTTGCCAATTGCTTTTGTTCCTCAGCCCTTTCTATGTGTGACTGCTCTCTTTCTATCGTCTTAGTAAGTTCCTTAATCTTAACGTCGCTATCGTCAGGGCCTCCCTGTTTGGGCTTTGCAGAGACAGTCAGTTCCTTGCTCAAGAGGAGGGTACCGAGGGCCTCTTTCGCAACACGGACGTAGTTTTCTGAGACCTTGATTTCGTTGTCAAGGTTCCCCTGTCCAGCCTTTTCTTTGGCAATGGTCTCCTGCGATTTTACTATCTCTAGCTGGAATGCAGTCCTCTCGTTTACTAACTTCTGGTAAGCCTCTTCTGCCTCCTGTAATCGGCCTCTGACGGCCCTGCGGGTTAGCTTCCTCTCCCTTGGGACGCCCTTTAACCCCCTTATCTCATTTCTTACATCTTTTTTAAGCTCAAAGAGTTCACGTAGAGACGCATACTTTTTAAACTTGGTCCACTCCGTAAGGCCCAAAGGGACCTTAAAGAGGGTCTCATCAAAGGCGATAGCTGTAGGGGAAACGGCTAGACTCTGGGAATCTGTTTTGGTATCCGTCTTAATAAATTCCCCCTTCTTCAGGGCAAAGAGGATAAGATTGTTGTCAGAATCCATGGTCAGTCTCCCCTCGTCTGCCAGGATAATGCTGGAGACCTTTTCCCCCGTGGTTTCCATTATAATTACGTCCTTAAAGAGACCCTCCTCTGCAGACCTGATATAAACATAATAGGGAGGGAAACGCATCTTACCCTGGGCGGCCCCGACAGTCTGGGCCAGGATTTCTTGAACTGCCCTCTCCTGGAGTGCCTTGAGCATGCGGTACGACTTTGGCAACAGCTCGGCATTCATACCCAAAGAGAGAAGGCTGAAAAGAAGCCCCAGGAGGGCCACCGGCAGGACTATAGTCCATAAGTGCACCCCACTGGTAAGCATTGCCCACAGTTCATTATCACCGCTGAGGCGGCCATAGGTAATCACTGTGGTTGCCAGCAGGGCTACAGGTAAGGCCGTAGGGAGGGAATAGAAAAATATATGTGGGGCTAGCTCTATCAGGGCAGTTACATTTACCCCCTTGTGTAGAGACTGGAGTACCATCCCCAATATCAGCAAGAATTCCAGGATTATTATAGTGGGGATGA
>JASEHG010000116.1 GCA_030018855.1 Candidatus Brocadiaceae bacterium | reverse complement strand
GTCTGTTTAGTAGGGGCGTATTGCAATACGCCCCTACTAAAGAGGGCCTCCCAGGTCTCGTCAGTATAAGGGCTTGGGAAGGGGGTGGGACGGCTGAGGCCAAACAGTCTTTCTTTCAGGAAGTTTTTCAGATTAATGAGGTCGTATCTGGTCTGGAGGAGTTCCCACACCACCAGTGTGGGAGAGAGTTCCTTCACTTCCTGGAGGAGGCAGAAGAAACGGTGCTGGAGGATTTCCTCAAAGTTCAGCACGTCTTCTGGTGTGAGAAAGGCATCCCTCAGGGGTGACTCCTTGAGGGAGGTTAGTATCTCCTTAGGTCCTTCCAGCAGGAGGAGACGTTCAAAGGAATCTCTTCTCAGGAGGTTGTTCTCCAGGGCACATACCCTCCCTGAGAGGAAGCACCATGTGTGGGGGTCTATCTCTCTCTTTGGCAGGGCGAAAAGTGTATTCATAGACTCCTTGAGAACTCTGAGAAAGTTCAGTAGTCAGCAGTCAGCTTGCTGATTTTTGATATTTGGGCCTTGAAATTTGGCATTTGAGGCCTCTGCCAAACCCTATTAGTGGTATCCGCCATGATGAACCCTCCCCCTTGAGGGGGGAGGGAAGGGTGGGGGTGATTATTACCTCTTATTACGTATCTGCTCATATCAGTCGGACTTAAACAATTAAATAACCACCCTCCCCCTTCCCCCTCCCCTCAAGGGAGGGGGAGAACTGGAAGGCATATTTGACTTTTTCAGAACCCTCATTTTTATATGCTTGCCCCTACTGATTACCACCAAAAAGCTCTTCTGCCAGCTTCGGGGTCAAATCCTCTTTCAGTTGTTTCAAAAAAGTCTCCACGCTATGGTCTATCTCAAACTTCCTTGTCCTGAGTATAAAACCCCCTTTGATGGGGGCCGTGTCTGTATCAAGGAAGAGTACCTCACTGGAGATGCCCGGCGGCGCTCCTGCCTTTCTAGAGGAATTTATTTTATTTACCAACTCCTCTCCTATGCGGTTCGTATCTTCAGGGGAGAGCCTCAGGTAAGCCCTCTCCCTTAGTTCTAACCTGTTTAGCCAGCCTTCCAGTAGCTCCAGGTACTCCTGGGCAGGCAGGGACAGCAGGTGTTCAAGTACCCGATGGAAGATGCCTTCCACTAGCTGGTTTTTGAGCTCAAGGAGTTTCAGGTGGTTTTGGGCCCGTAGTCTTGAGAGGGCAAAGGCGTTTTCCTCTTGCAGTTTGTGGTCCAGGGCGGCCAATCTCCCCTCCATCTCCTTCCTTAAAGAGACCCTGGCCCTGGAGAGTCTGAGTTCAAGGCCCTCTCTGGTCCCTTCAATCAGCCTTTCGGCCTCGGTCTTTGCCTGCTCAAGGATATGGGCCTTGATACGCTCCAGGGTCATGATTCCCTCGGTCCGTTTGCAGTAGGCAGTAAAAGATTTGGAGATTTTAAATCTAAAAATCTGAAATCATACAATCTAAAATTACGCCTACTGCCTACCCCCTGTTTCGGTGGGCAGGTAGGTAATGCCAGGCTGGGTGAGCCACATAATCATCAGTATAGCTGCCAGTAGGGCCAGCACGGCATAGGTCTCCACCAGGGCGGGCAGGAGGATGGCCCGGCCGCTCTCCTCGGGTTTCTTGGCCGTCCAGTTGATGGCGGCGGCCGAGACCTCTCCCTGATATATGGCACTCTTCCAGAGGACTATCCCCATGGAGACGCCTGTAAAGAAGATACCCATCCCTACGACGGGGGATATGGTTACCATTCCTGTAATCAGCCCGCACTTCATGGCGATGGTTACGGCACAGATGAAGCCGTAGAAGCCCTGGGTCCCCGGCAGGGCCATAAGTACCAGGAGCCTGCCGAAGAGTTCTGGTTTCTCTGAGAGTACGCCCGCGGCCTGAGCAGTTGCTATACGTATCCCCTTAGCAGAACCCACCGCGCCAAACATTACCACTATAAGGGCCCCTGTTCCTGCCCAGCCCAGGCCAGTCTTAACAAAATATGTGATAATAAGTTCGTTCATAGAGTTTTATGTCCTTAATAGTTGTATCTTTGAAGACTGAAACCCATACGGCCTAAACCGATGACCTCCACCCTCGTAAAATCTCCCAAAAAACTCCAGGAATATCAATCTGGCTGGATGCACGAAGGCACCTATGATGCTTATAAAGAAGTTCAGGGTATGACCAAGAATCAGGGCAAGGACAAAAAATACCGTCCCTGCCGAGCCTACCAGTTCGGCCACTATGTTAAACGACATCCCTATGATGGTGGTAGTAAGGCCCAGGGCTAATAGCCTGGAATAAGAGATTATGTCACCTACAAAAGAAGTACAGCCATAGGTGCCCATTATCCCGTAGAGGCTCACTAGCCCTGTAAGGAATTTAGGTATAAGGCCCTTCTCCCGCCTACCCTGGGTCAGTACCAGGCCCGCCCCACCCACCATCAGTAAGACCTTTGCCACCTTCATGAGCCCAGGGGGTAGTGGGAAAAAGATGGAACATGCCAGGATTATAATCCCTGGCAGAAAGAGTAGCCATAGACCCCCGTCCAGCAGGGCGTCCAGTGGCCTCCCCATATGATATTCCTTGTACATCCTGAGGGAGATGGCATAAAACTGGTTTATCACCCCAAGTGCAAGGGCATAGACCAGGGCCTGGAGTATGTCGGAAAGGGGGTCCAGGAGGCAAAGGGATTCCTTGAGCCTGAGCAGGGGGTTACCCTCGCCCAGGTATTCAGGTTTGTAAAGGTCTCCAGCCCAGCTCCCTGTGAGGGCCCCGAAGATAGTGGTGCTTATACCTGCGTAGAAAAAGAGGGAGAAGAAGTCCCTTGCGGTGGGGTTTGTCTCAAGCCTCCTCAGTAGCCAGTAAGAGAGACCCATGAGGGCAAGTCCGTATATGGCGTCGGCAAAACATAATCCAAAGAAGAGGAAGAAATTAAGGACGATGAAGGGGGTGGGGTCAAAGGTAAAATAGTTGGGTAAACCAAACATGTTTACAAGGAGTCTTGCGGGACGGAAGGGCCTGCTCAGGGCCAGGGAAACGGGCACCTCCTCTCCGGGCTGAGGGTCCCTATAAAAACCCAGGGTCTGTGGGAACTTCTCCCGGAGCACGGTCTCCAGGAGGGGGACGTCTTTTTTTCTAATGTACCCCCCTATAAACATTAGCCTCTTTGAACGGGTAAGGCTGGTCTCCTGTAGGGACCTGTCCCGTTGGCCCTCCCAGTATCCTGATAGGGTTTCAAGCCTTGGGATGAGTGGGGTCAGTTCTACCAGACGCCTCTTCAGTGTCTCCTGTCTCTCTAGTATGGATTTTCTCTCGGCCTCCAGTTCCCTCAGCCTATCCTCTACTCTCCCTGAGAAGGCCCCTGGGAAGACTGGTAGGGCGATTTCCTGGTAGTGGTAGGAATTTAGTAATCTTATTGCCTCTTCTTCCTCCTGGGGGAGGAAGGCAAGGAGTACCCTAACAGACTTCGGATTGCGGATCGCGGGTTGTGGATTTTTAAATTCATAATGTCCTGTCCCCTGTCCTCTGTCCCCTGTCCCCTGATTTTGGGGTATCTCCTGCCAGGCCAGTAGCTCCCGGGCCCTTGGGTCCAGGTTCAGACCCTTCCAGTAAATCCTCGGGAATAAGGCCAGTTTTAATCTAACTTTTTTTGCCCTTTGCAGTCCCTCCAGAGGCCAGGGGAGTCCCGAGAGGTCTTTAAGGGTCAGGGCCTCTTGCTCCGTATCTCTAAGGGATGCCTCCAGGGCCCTCCTCTGGGATTCTATGGCCTTGCACTCCTCGTAGTGCTGTTCCACAGGGAGAGAGGTGAGGAGTTCCTCTAATTCCCTTTCAGTTACTTGAATGGGGAGGGGGAAGAAGTCTTCTATAAAAGGTCTTTTTGTGGTACTGAGGGGTTTGAGTATGGAGAGCAGGAGTTCCAGTTTCTGGAGTCTTTCTTCAGCCTCTTTTGGTGAGATGGCCAGTTTACGCAGGTTAGATTGAACGGATGGTAGCTGGGTGGATATATCCACCAGATGGAGGATGCTGAGACGGTAAAGCTCGTTGGTAAGGGGTTTACCTTGATGGATGGGGACTAATAGGGTGGCCCTTTTTAGTTGTTCAATAGCCATTTTTATTAGCGGAGGCGGAGACCTTCCATCCCGTTAGATTAGTATACCTAAGCAATAATTCTCGTCAAGCCACAGCTAGTGTTGACTGCTCATCCGCCTAAGGGGAATTACCACCAGGATTAGGGTCTATCAGGTCTGCCTGAGTGGATTTGCCGATTATTGTGTGGAGGATGCGTCTTGCAACCTCTTCCGACCTCTCTTCCCCTAGCCCTTTCAGTCTGCCTAAGGCGGATGCCAATCCCTCATTTAACCGGGCCTCGGCCTCCTGCCTCTCTTTCTGCCTGAGTTGTCTTAATTCCTCTGCCCTGACCCTGAACTCCTCTTCCAGTGCGTGTCTCAACTGGTTGATGGCCTCTTCTGCCTCTTTTTCTAAACCCTTCGCCTTGGCCCTTGAGTGCTTGAGCAGTTCTTCTGCCTCGGCCTCTGCCTTTGTTACCTCCTCAACGATATCTTGTTCCATTATTTTTTCAGGGACTTGCCGAGGGTTTGTTCAACAGACTTTACCTTGTCCCCGAGGCGGACTACTTTATCCTTACGCTCGTCTATAGTAATTGCAAGGTTTACCCTGTCGGCACCCTCCAGCACCTTCTGGCAGCATTGTTTCATCAGTTTCATTATGGAGTCCCAGTCCCCCTCCACGGTAGTAGTCATGTCATTGATTGCATAATTTAGCTTGCTTGCTTCTACCAATTTCATCACCTCAGCTATTTGAGTGGTTAGGTGTGTGCCCTTTCCGATGGGGATTATCCTGAAATCGGCAAGCATGGTGACCTCCTTTTTGACGCTAGGTCCGCCTCAGGCGGAAACCGCCTCCTGATTAAAGACCAAGAGATTAGAGATTCTCCGTCCGTCTCAGATGGACTCAGGATGACATTTTGTGCCCATCCTTCGGCAGACCCTTCTCCGCCTCAGGCGGAGAAGGGCTTCGGCTCAGGACAGAATTATACCTGAATGATTTGCTAATGTAAATGAAGTGTATCCCATCCCCCTGCTTGGCGTATTATAGATACCTTTTTTTCTTGAAAACTACCTGGCTTAAAAATAGAATCAAGTTTCTTTAGTTGTGAGACACATGATTCAATAAGAAACGTTTGATAAAGCGCCTGGTCATTAGTGGGGCATGTCGCAACTTATGGATGTATCCATCGTCATACCCGCCTTTAATGCAGAAAAAACCATAGAAAGGACCATTGAGGCCTGTCTGGGTCAAGACTTTAATGGTTCACTGGAGGTCATTGTGATAGACGATGGCTCTACGGATAACACTGGAAAGATAGCCCAGAGATACCCCGTAAGATACATTTATCAAGAAAATTCAGGGCCAGCCTCTACAAGAAACCGGGGTTGGAAGGCCAGTGAGGGCAGATTTGTATGTTTCACTGATTCGGACTGCATCCCTCAGAGGGATTGGGTAAAAAAACTCCTCAGAAATTATCAGGGGGATGAAAAGGTAGGGGCTGTAGGTGGCAGCTACCTGATAGCCAACCCCAACAGCCTCCTGGCCACCTGCATTCAGGAAGAGATAACCCTCAGACACCTAGCTATGCCCAGGGAGGTCAGGTGCTTGGGTTCCTACAATCTTTCCGTCAAAAAGTCAGTACTGGAGGAGACAGGGGGCTTTGATGAGGGCTACAGGAAGGCAAGCGGTGAAGACAACGCCCTCTCCTATAAGATACTAAAGCATGGTTACAAGGTACTTTTTGACAGAGAGGCCCTGGTCGCCCATTACCACAGAGAAAGCCTGGGGAAATACCTCAGGGACCAGTACACCCATGGGTTCTGGAGAGCCAGACTCTACAAGGAACATCCCGATATGGCAAAGGGAGATGACTATACTCGGTGGAAGGACGTCCTGGAGGTACCCATGAGCCTGCTTACCATGTCCATAATCCCCTTCTTATGGGCACCAGGTACCGGCAAGATTGCCGTCTCGCTCCTGCTATTGAATTACCTCCTCCAGTTAGGGCTTGCCTTCCGAATATCTTGTAGGACTGGACGGCCTGCATGCATGTTGTTTTCCGCAGTAACCCTCTTACGGGGTTTTGCAAGGACGTTGGGGTTCACCAAAGGGTTAGGGGAGGTTATTATCCGTTGGGCTGGAGTCTAGTTGTAGGGGCAATGCCCGCCTGAGGCGTCCTCCTGAGGCGGACTTTCAGGATTTTCAACATGAATTGCCCCT
>JASEHG010000115.1 GCA_030018855.1 Candidatus Brocadiaceae bacterium | reverse complement strand
ATTGCAATACGCCCCTGTGATTTAAATTGGCCCTCCACCCATCCACCCGGCTTATCTTTTGTGTCTTTCGGAGGTTACTTGCTATGATGAAAGAGACGATAAGCAAACAGGTCAAGAAAAGTCTCATCCTTAAGCAACTCGCACTAACTATCCCGTTAAACGCCCTCTTTGTAGCCCTCCTGGTACTTGGGTTTTATACCGTATTTACACTGAGGGGGGACGCAACTAGCATAAATTATGCAGGTCAGATGCGCTCCCGCTCCCATGAACTGGCCTTACAAATCACTGAATACCATGCCCTGCAAGGGGGTGCAAGGGATGGGGCCCGCAGTGCCATACTTGGCCAGATGGAGGATTTTGAGGGGATTTTGTACGGTCTGAGAGATGGCAATAAGGCCCTGGGACTCAGGGGTTTTAAGGTGCCCCCAAAAGGAGCGAGTTTTAGTTACAATGACCCCTGGTGGCAATTTGATAGATACATTGGAGACTATAACCAGAGGATGAAACCTTTCATCCTGCACGTCCTTGAATCCCCAAACCAGGAGGAGGCAAGGGAGGCCCTTAAGATATATAGTAAAAATGTCTCTGCCTTCGTAGGTGATTCGGACCGCACGGTACGTCTGCTACAATCATTGTCAGAAAAAAAGATCTCAAGGTTCAAGAATACAGAGTTTGTACTCCTGGGCCTGTTTCTGGGTATATTAGGGGGGTCTTTCTTCCTGTCCACAGTCTTCATACAAAGGCCATTTCTGGACGTACTTAAAGGGACTACAGCCTTCAGCCGCGGGGATTTGAACTACAGGATACCTGTCAGACGCAGGGACGAGATGGGCATCCTGGCCGGTAGCTTTAACGATATGGCAACGGCCCTTAAGGGTAAGGTGGCGGAGGTACAGACAACCCGCGACTTACTCAATGAGGTGTTAGGTGGCATAGGCTGTCTTGTGAGGATTGTAGACCCCAGGGCACACAAGGTAACTTTTCAGAGTAAGTCTCTACAGGCCATTTACCCCGAGGGGTTAAAACGTCATTGCTACACCATATTGGGGAGAGAGGTGGCGTGTGAACGCTGTACCAGTATGGAGGCCATTGAAAATAGGAAGGATTTCTGCAAAGAGGAGGAGGCGGCCTCCGGGGGTGTCTTTTATGAGGTGCATTCCTTCCCCTTCCCTAACCCCGATGGCAGCGTAACTACTGCCATTGAGGTGATAAGGGATATTACGGCCCGTAAGAAGGCGGAATGGGAGGTTCAGGCGAGCCAGAACCTGGTCAACGAGGTGTTAGGTAGTATAGGCTGTTTTGTAAGGATAGTAAACCCCAAGACTCACAAGGTAATCTTCCAAAATAGACCCCTGGAGGCCGTCTACCCCCAGGGGCTGGAACGTCATTGCTACACCCTGTTGAGTAGAGAGGTGGCGTGTGAACGCTGTACCAGTGCGGAGGCCATTGAAAAGAGGAAGGATTGTCGCAAAGAAGAGGAGGCCCCTGGGAATGTCTTTTATGAGGTGCATTCCTTCCCCTTTCCTAACCCCGATGGCAGCATAACTACTGCCATTGAGGTGATAAGGGATATTACGGCCCGTAAGAAGATGGAGGGGGAACTGGAGGACTCTAGGATGCGGCTACTGGAGTCTCAAAAGATGGTCACCGTTGGGAACCTTACCCTCGGTATAGCCCATCATATAAATAATCCCCTGTCAGGGATAAACATGTCTGCCGACATCCTCCTTAAAGAGCTAGACGGGGCAAAAGAGTGTGTCCATTCGGAAGACCTTATAAACCACCTCAGGAGGATAAAAGAGGCAGGCGGGCGTTGTGAGGTTGTGATGAAAGACCTCCTCAATATATCCAGGTTGCCCAAATTAAAGAAACTACCTACTCACGTGAACGGGGCCGTGGAGCACGTCCTGAACGTGGTAGGCCCTCAACTGGAACTTTCAAAGATCAGGCTAGTGAAAGAGCTTTCTGACACGGCCCCCAATATCCTTGGTAGCCATAGCCAGTTGGAAACGGTGTTTATGAACATCATCTCTGGTGCCATAAACGAGATGCCTGAAGGGGGTACGCTGACTGTCAGGACGGAGCACCTTTCCAGTGAAGACAAGGTTGAGGTAACCATCGCAGATACAGGCCGTGGAATCAATGAAAAAGATTTACTCTCACTCTTTGACCCCTACTTTATCCTCAAGATTCGGCCCTCTATTAAGGGTACGGGGCTGGAGCTATCCCTTGCCCAGTTGGCTGTCCAGTCCCATGGGGGCACCATTGAGGTAGATTCAGAGGAGGGGAAGGGTACGACCTTCAGGGTGAAACTGCCTGCCTGTAAGGAGACCAGCCCGGCGGAAGTAGGCAGTAAGCAGTAGGGAGTAGATTGTAGCCGCAAGCTTTAGCCTGCGTTTAAGTGACATGTTTCGGGGATTCGCCCCTCGTCCGCCTGAGGCGGAACACCTTTCAGGGACTGAGAGCTCTGCAAAAGTCGCTAGAGCACCCTTTGTCATTCTGAGCGAAGCGAAGAATCTCAATGAGAATAGACATTAGACTGTAGACAATAGACTCTGGACTAAAGAAAGTCCAAAGTCTATAGTCTAGAGTCCATAGTCTAACTGACCCTCAGAATGACAAGCGAGTGGAGTTTTTCAGAGGTTTCGGACTAGAAGTCAGGGGTTGGTAGCAGGAGCTGGCGTCTGTACTACGCCCTCTCCCTTAGTCTCCGAGGGCTGGCTAGAGAACTGGGGCAGTTCCACAGTCTTTCTTAATCCTTCCAGGTATATCTGACGGGTACTTAATATCTCAGGTAATGAATCTATAAAGACCTTTACCAGCTTTGGGTCAAACTGTGTGCCGGCGCACTTTTTAAGTTCCGCTACGGCTATCTCCACAGGGAGGGCCTTCCTGTAGGGTCTGTTGGCCGTCATCGCCTCAAAGGTGTCGCAGATGGCCAGTATCCTTGCCCCGAGAGGTATGTTCTCTCCCTTGAGGGCGTAGGGGTAACCGGTCCCGTCGTATTTTTCCTGGTGATAGCGGACTATCTCAAGTTCCTTGCGGAGGAATACCAGGTCATTAAGGACTTTGATTGATAACACCGGGTGTGTCTTTACTACGGTAAACTCCTCGTTAGAGAGGGGGCCGTTTTTCTTGAGTACGCCATCCGGTACGCCCACCTTACCCACGTCATGGAGCAGACCGGCGGTCCTAATGACCTCTACCATATCCTGTGATAGTCCAAATTTAGTAGCAAGGGCGGCGGAATAGTGTGCTACCATGTAGGAATGGGTGGCAGTATAACCGTCCTTTAGCTCCAGGGCGTTTACCAGTGCCCTTATAGATTGGATATAGAGGGCACTCAAGGTCTTTGCCCCGTATTGCATCAGAGAGGCGTTCTGCATGCGGCTGGGGGTGGGAGAGGCAGGTATGGAGGGGCCGATGGCGCTGGGGCTGGCGGCCGCTTCTCTTTGCCCAGGGGTGAGGTTTTCCTCAGGGGTATCTTTTTTGTATAGCACACGGTTTCTGCCGCGCTGTTTATCTGCATAGAGTCTCATATCGGCATGTTCAAGTAAATCCCTGGCAGAGGCAGTGTCTGCCTCTGATATGCAACTGACTCCTAGACTGACCGTAATGTTAAACGACACCTG
The DNA here is from genome assembly GCA_030018855.1 of Candidatus Brocadiaceae bacterium. GTDB lineage: Bacteria > Planctomycetota > Brocadiia > Brocadiales > Bathyanammoxibiaceae > 2-12-FULL-52-36. The sequence continues at coordinate 2,727 of JASEHG010000115.1, read as the reverse complement.
TCCTTCCTTAAAGACACGCGAGATTATTAGATTGCGGACCCTTTCTGCCCCAACCGTAGCCCTTTTGAGATGGGTATTGGGCAAGAGGATGCAGAATTTCTCCCCCCCGCATCTGCCAACTATGTCCACGTCACGGGTGGAATTCTTTAGGATTTTTGCTACCTCTACCAGTACCTTATTGCCTACGGCGGGGCCAAGGTCGTTAGTGATTGTCTGAAAGTCGTCTATATCTAAGAGGATGATAGAGAGGGCCAGTCCCTGCTTTTGGGCCTTTGCAAATTCCAGGGAGGTGGCGTCCATCAGGAATCTCTGGTTGTAGAGTGAGGTAGACTCATCAATGATGGAAGGCGTGTCCAGCTTTTTGTCAGCCTTTTCTGACTCTGGACTAGTTTCCTTTGGCATGTCGTCTTCTATTGGCTTTTAATGTAGGGGCAATTCATGAATTGCCCCTACTTCTTGTAAGGTAACTTTACGGTGACAGTCGTCCCTTTACCTACTTCCGAATCCACGGCCAGGTTGCCGTTATGGGTCTGGATAATCCTCCTGGACTGGGTAAGGCCCAGCCCTGTGCCCTTGTCTCCCTTGGTGCTGAAGAAGTCCTTAAAGAGGAGGGACAGGTTCTCCTTGGGTATGCCACAGCCTGTGTCGGTGACCTTGACCTCTACGGTAGAATCGGAGGCCACACCCAGTACGGTCAGGGTACCGGAGTCAGGCATGGCGTCCAGGGCATTGGAGAAGAGGTTGATGAAGACTACCTGGAGCTGTGCAAAGTCCCCCATAATTGTCGGGAGGTCGTCAGGAAATGTCCTCACAACGTCAACATTTTTGTGGGCTATCTTGGAAGAGACTACGTGGAGACCCTGGTCTATGATATCTTTCAGGCTTACTGGTTTTAGTTCTACCTTATGGGCCTTGGCCAGCTTCAGCAGGTTCTTGGTCACATCTTCACACTTAGCGGCAGAGTCCTTTATGCGGAGGAGACTCTCCTTTAAGGTCTTTTGGTCAAAATTGTTGCTATCTACCTTTCTAAGGAGCATGTCCGTGTAGAGGACGATGCCTGCAAGCGGGTTGCGGACGGCATGGACAAAAGTACCTGCCAGGTTGCCTACTGTGGCCATAGTCTGGGCCTCCAGCAGGCGGAGTTTGGTCTTTTCCACCGCATGCTCCAGTGCCTTCTCCCTGGTTATGTCCCGGAATATCTCCAGGGCGGCACGGGTGCCGTCTGCTTGTTGGACGAAGGGGTGGGCGAAGCAGGCGAAGGTTACCCCTTTTGGGGTATGGACGGTCGCTGACTGACGGGCGTTACACTTTATGGCCTCCCCGGAGAGGCAGGGTTCACAGTGTGACGTCCTACCCCAGAAATGGTAGCAGGGGCGTTCAAGGGCATCGGGGAATATCTTCTGGAGTTCTTCGTTCTGATACAGGACCTTATTAATCTCAGGGACTACCACCCTTATAAAGGTCCCCCCGGTCGTAAGCGCCGTTACCAGCACACCGGAATCAATTCTTAACTCTTGAGCAATCATTTGACTTCCTACTTTCTCCTGCTTTTAACGGATTGGGTTTAAGTCGGCAGTAAGGGCCTTTCTTACCTTTTCCAGGACATCATTATTGTCAGCAGGGAGGGCCTTCTTCACCTTTTCCAGGGTCTTTTCTACTGCCCTCTTGTTGGTGCTGCACCAGCGTTCTATGGCAGAGAAGATTTGCTCACCATGGAAGGGTTTCTCAATAAAATCAAATGCCCCGAGCCTTACTGCCCCTAGTATCACGTCTGAGGTCCCGTAGGCACTAATGAAGACCACGGTTGCCTCGTTATTTTTCATCTCGCTTATCTTCTGGGCTACCCTTAGCCCGTCTATGTCTGGGAGGTTATAATCCAGGAATATTAAGTTGTAGCGCCTTTCCTTCAGCTTCTCCAGGCCAGCCCCCCCGGTCTCACAGGTGTCTACTTCGTGTCCATGATCCTTGAGGATGGTGCTTAATGCAGACAAGATGGTAGTATCATCATCTATGATAAGTATCTTCTTTTTAGACACCATGGCCGATTCCTCCCTTCGCGGACTCAAACCTAATCTCTAATCCCGAATAAGATTAAACGTCTGCGGTGAGGGCCTTCTTTACCTTCTCAATGGTCTTTTCCACTGCCTCTCTGCGAGTGGTAGCCCAACGGTCTATGGAAGAGAAGAGCTCCTCGCTATGAATTGGTTTCTCAATAAAATCAAAGGCTCCCAACCTTACCGCCCTCAATATGACGTCCGTGGTTCCATAGGCACTAATGAAGACTATGCTTACGTCTTTATCTAGCTCCCTTGCCCTCTGTGCTACCCTCAGGCCATCCATGTCCGGGAGGTTATAGTCCAGGAGTATGAGGTTATAGGCCTTCTCCATCAACTTCTCCAGGCCACCCCCCCCGGTCTCACACGTGTCTACTTCATGGCCGTGCTCTTGAAGGATAGTGCTTAACGCAAACCTTATGGGTTCTTCGTCGTCTACGATAAGTATCCTTTTTGCAGGGGGCCTATTTTTATTATCGGACATTACCAGTTTCTCCTTTCTCAATGGTGCCTTGTAATATCCAGCTTTTACCAGATTAAGGTGTGGTCATCCAGATTTTTTTTTGACCCTGAGTGTCTTACACCACCGAAATTCACAAATGGCGTGCCAAAGGGGAGATAAAGGTATACACAATACTATTGGCAGGCCAATATATGAAATATCTCTTTGTGG
>JASEHG010000114.1 GCA_030018855.1 Candidatus Brocadiaceae bacterium | reverse complement strand
ATGCATTTTTCCCATCTGGGGCCGTATTTATCTAGCGGTTGGGCGTTAAGTTTTGGTACATGATAAGGACATTCCTTTTCACAAAGCCCGCACTGGATGCAACGGTGGTTTCTATAGTCTCCACGGCCCCCCATCCCAAAGATAACATCATTGTATATCACCAGCCCGTCCTCCAGTAGCCTACCCTCGGACATTATTAAATGGCCTGGTATCTCCTCTTCCCTTGTTGGGGTGATGACCACATAGAATTTACCGTCCCTTTCCTTTATCCACGGCTGGCGTCTTATCCATTCAGGGTCTCTCTTGAGGTATCTCTTGGTTGGACAGGGCTGGGCGCAGGCAGGCTCCTGGCAGTGGTGACAGCTCAGGGAGAGAAAGAGCCTGACAGGTTTAGGGTACTGGCCCCCCTCAAAGTGGCGGACGTTACGCCAGTTCAGCTCAGTCTGCCACTGCTGTTTGCATGCCATCTCGCAGGCATGACAGCCGATGCAGTTGTATTGGTTTACCAAAAATGCGAGCTGGCTCATCCCTTAGAGGCCTCCTTGTATATCCTTACCCCCACCTCTTTTGTAATCCCTTCCCCCGAAAGCCTTTCCGCCTTGCCAGGCATGAAGAGGCCGTCGTTAACCCCTTTGCCTTTAGCCAGTTTGCCCAAGGCCCAGTGCCCGTAGCCATGATGAAGCCCCACCACCTCAGGGTGGATACCCTCCGTAAGGTGTACCTTCACCCTGGCCTTTCCATGGGGGGACTCCAGCCAGACCTCCTCACCTTCTGCCAGGCCCAATCTCTTGCCCGTCTCCGTGTTTACCCAGAGGGGGTTATCGGGTTTCAAATCCATCAGCCATGCGTTATTGAGCGTCCTGCCGTGGGTATGTTCCGCCTGCTTCCAGGCCACAAGGTACAGGGGATATTTCTTAGTGGATCTGTCTTCTGGTTCTTCGTAACGGGGCAGTGGTTCAAACGCCTTCTCTTTTAATTCTTTTGAGAAAAATTCTATTTTCTTTGAGGGGGTATCAAATCCTCTGACTATCTTTTCCCTTAGCTTTATGCCCACGGTCTTACCCTCTTTATTTCTTACAATCCCTGCCTTCTCGTCAATTATAGCCCCTTCGGGTACTTTTACCTCTTCCAGATATTTCTCATAACGGGTCTGGCCTGACTTCCATACGGCCCCCGGGAGGCCCTTTAATTCCTCCAGACCAATACCTATTCCCGACTTGAGCTCTGCATCCATATACCCCTCGTAACTCGTTTCAAAACCCTTACCCTCTTTATCCTTTAGTCCTAGCTCACGTCCGAGGGCCATGACGAACTCGTACTCTGGCATGCCCTTTACGTGAGAACCAACCACGGGCTGTCTAAGGGCAAGGGTGGGCCAGGTGGTCCAGTTGGCAATAAGCTCGTACCTCTCAAAGAAGTGGGAGCCCGGGATGACAATATCTGCCAGTTCAGCCGTTTCTGAGAGGAGGGTATCAACCGCCACTATAAAGTCCAGACGCTTCAGTGCCTCTACGTTCTTACTGGTGTTAGGCACGGCCATCACGAAGTTCTGAAAGACGAAGACCCCTGCGTGTAGCTGATAGGGCTTGCCCGTGAGCATGGCATCCCTCGCCTCACAGTATATGCCCGAACCGTGTCCGAAGGGATATTTAGTGCCCAACCCATCCACCCTTGGGGGCAATGGTTTTTCCAACTGGAGGCCCCGCCTCTTTGGTCCCTTACGCTCAGGGAAGAGGAGTGTACCGGCCCTATCAACCTGGCCTAGCAGGACTGGCAGGGATGCAATGGCCCTGATGGCCTGGGTGGCGTTGCTGTGATGTCCGGGGCCGCTCCAGGCGTCTACCACGAAGGGCCTGGTGCTAGCAAGCTCCATGGCCAACCTGCTAATGGTCTCCCTGGGGACGGAGGTGACCTTCTCGGCCCATTTGGGTGAGTAGCCCTTTACGAATCTACTGAACTCCTCAAAGCCAGTGGTCCATTCCCTGACAAAATCCCTGTCAAACAGTCCTTCCCTTACTATGACATGGGCCATAGCCAGGGCCAGTGCGCCGTCCGTGCCAGGTCTAATGGGCACCCACTCATCTGCCTTGGCGGCCGTATGGGTAAAGACCGGGTCTACTACTACCAGCTTTGCCCCCAGCTCCCTCGCCCGGTTAATAATTGCGGGTAAGTGGGCCCACTTGGTGGCGGCCAGGGGATTCCAACCAAAGAGCATTATGTATTTAGAGTTCTGCAGGTCACCCAGCGGACGGTCGTGACCCATTACCAGCTTGTACCCCAGCTTCCTGCTCACGTCACAGATGTTAGAGTGCATGGAGAAGTTAGGGCTGCCGTACAGCTCACAAAAATCCTTCTGTATGTTTACGAAAGAGGCATCCTCAGAGCACCAGAACAAGGACTCGGGGCCATATCTCTCTTTAATCTCCCTGAGCCTTCCTGCCACCTCCTTTACTGCCTCTTCCCAGGATATGGCCTCCCATCTCCCGCTACCCCTGGGACCTATGCGGCGCAGAGGGACTGGCACACGGTCGGGGTCATAAAGGGAGGCCACTGAGGCGTTACCCTTTGGACACAACTTTGCCCCACGTCCCCTTTCCCTCTCGTAGTCCTGTGAGACGTTACATGTGCCAATAGGGTTCTCATCGTTGGGCATGACACCCTCTACCCTGCCCCCTACCACATGTACCAGCATCCCCGTGGCCCCTCCACACATCATACAGCAGGTAGGGAGCCACTGGTCCGCTGTCTCGTTTGGTGTGGCCCTTCCACTAGAATCTTCTGAGGCGGACACCACCCTCCCCCAGAGGGACTCGTTAAAAAATATCGTGGCCAGTCCACCTGAGGCGGATTTGAGGAACTGACGTCGTGTGAACTCTTGGAAGCTTTGTATCATAACGTTAGTTAAGGCTGGGGCTCTGTCCCCAGCCTAATTGGGGGCATGTTGCAACGTCCCCTTATCCTTCCCTAAGAGGGCAGAGGTATGGGCCTTTCCTGCTTCTACCCCTGGCTGGTCAAAGGGATTTATGCCGAAGAGCTTTCCTGCCAGGGCCGTCTGTACCTGGAACATATAAAGGAGTCCCCCTACATGAAAGGCGGAGAGTTCGGGGAGATATATAGTGTAGCTGGGACGCCCTGCCTCGGTAAGGGCCAACTCTGTCCCCCTGCGCTCCGCCTCCACAAGCCCCGCCAGGGTATGCCCTGAAAGGTATCGGAAATCTGCCTCGGGGGATTGGGGGATTTCTACACTGGACTTGAACTTCTCCACCGCCAGGAAGGTTATAACCTTATCAAACGGCCCCTCCATGTAAAGCTGGAGTTGGGAGTGCTGGTCGGTGGGGCCTAAGGCCCTGACTGGCGTAGGACCGCAATGAATAACTTTGCCCTTAAGAGAGGACTTCTTCCCCAGGCTCTCCGCCCAGAGCTGACAGAACCACTCCCCCACAGCCTCTAAGGCCGAGGAGTAGGGCATTATCACGGTGATGTGTCTGCCTCTTTTGTAGCTCAGGTATTGAAGGCAGGCCCCCAGCATGGCCGGATTTTCCTCCACAGTCTCTTGTTGTCCACCCAGGGTGGATTTGTCCATCTCCACAGCACCCATAAGGAGTTCGTCAATATTGATGCCACCGACGGCCGCCGAGAGTAGCCCTACGGGGCTAAGGACAGAATATCTCCCCCCCACCCCCTTGGGGATAAATAATTGTACGTAGCCCTCCCTTTCTGCCAGCCTCCTGAGGGCGCCATCTTCGGGGTCCGTAATGGTTATGATATGCTTCGGGTAGGCATTCCCCAGACTGTCCTTCAGCCTCTCCCGCACTATTAGAAACTGGGCCACGGTCTCCACTGTGGTGCCAGACTTGGAGATAACATTAAAAACCGTGTGTCTCAGGTCAAGGGATTTGAGTAATCCGTCAAACAGGTCTGGGTCTACGGTGTCTATGACGTGAATCCTGGGGTTCTCATGGCCACTGATATAAGGAGGATTAAGGGCCTGGTGCAGGGCGATATTGCCCAACGCAGAGCCGCCTATACCCAGCACCACAAAATCTTTTGCCCAGGACCTCAGTTCCCCGGCAATCCCTTTTATCATCTCGGCCACCCCCTTTTGATAAGGCAGGTCCAGGAAGGGATGACACCCCTTAGTCCTCTCTTCCTTTATCTTTTTGAGATGGCGGCTGGCTTGCCTTCCCAGCCTTTGCAACTCGGCAGGTGTAAGCCCATGGATTCCCACATTATCCCCGAGCATATTTTTAAAATCTGTGCGGAGCATTTCCATAAGGGAATTCAGGATACAGAATTCAGGGCATAGAATCAAGGATACAATCCGCCTCAGGCGGACTGAATCCCGTATTCTTTCTTCTTGAATTCCCCCAGTGTTTTTGTTAATTATTATGGGATTAGAGGTGAGAGGGGAATCCTGTCTCCTTTATAGGGAGGTTCCAGTATGTGTGGTATAGTGGGATATGTAGGCCATAGGGAGGCCCTGCCAATCCTCCTTGATGGGCTAAAGAGGTTAGAATACCGGGGGTACGATTCTGCCGGTGTTGCCTTGCTGGAGGGGGGGGAAATCCATAATGTAAAGTCAGCAGGCAGGATAGAATCCCTTGAGGCAGAGTTAAAGGACCAGAAGTGGCAAGGTCCCTCCATGCAGGCCACCATTGGGATTGCCCATACCCGCTGGGCTACCCATGGGCTCCCTACCTCCAGGAACGCCCATCCCCACCTTGATTGCCATGGCAAGATTGCCCTGGTGCATAACGGCATTATTGAAAACTACGAGTACCTGAAGGCCACACTCCTGGAGGAAGGGTACATCTTCTCCAGTGATACAGACACGGAGGTGTTGGTCCACTTGATAGAGAAATACTATCGTGGCGACCTTGCCATCGCCGTCCGTTCCGCGCTCCAGGAGGTAGAGGGTACCTATGGTATAGCGGTCCTCTGTGTGGAAGAACCAGATAAACTTGTGGTGGCCAGAGACAGTAGTCCCATGCTCATAGGTCTGGGAGAGGGGGAGTATTTTGCGGCCTCTGACGTGGCTGCCATCCTGGAACATACACGAAAGATTGTCTACCTGGAGAATGGCGAGGTGGCGGTGATAACCAGAAACGGAATAATAACCACTACTGGGGAGGGGGTCCCTGTCAGAAAGAAGGTGGAAGAGATACACTGGAACCTGGAGATGATAGAGAAGAGTGGCCACCACCACTTCATGCACAAAGAGATACATGAGCAACCGGGTTCAATACTGAATGCCCTGAGGGGAAGGGTGGATGAGGTTAATGGGTGGCCCAGGCTGGGCATGTTCTTTGAGAAACGGGAACTGCTAGACCAGCTTAAGAGGGTCATAATCCTTGGCTGTGGTACTAGCTGGCACGCAGGGTTGGTGGGTGAGTATATGATGGAAGAACTCGCCCGTATCCCGGTAGAGGTAGAGTATGCCTCCGAGTTCCGTTACAGGGATCCCATCCTGGAGGAGGGCACGGTAGCCATCGCCATCAGTCAGTCAGGGGAGACGGCCGATACCCTGTCTGCCATGAAGGAGGCAAAGCGGAGGGGGGCCACTGCCCTGGCTATATGTAACGTGGTGGGTAGCAGTATTGCACGAGAGGCGGAAGGGGGTGTATACCTCCACGCCGGGCCAGAGATAGGCGTAGCCTCTACCAAGGCCTTCACCTCCCAGCTCGCAGTTCTGTACCTACTAACTCTATCCATAGCGAGGGCCAGGGGGATGCAAAAAGAAAAGGGCCGGAAGATGCTCCAGGAATTGAACAGGCTACCGGAACAGGTAGAGACCATCCTCCAGAGCGAGGAAGAAATCATAGAGATAGCCAGGCTTTACAAGGACAGTACCAACTTCCTTTATCTTGGCAGGGGATACAATTTTCCAGTGGCCCTGGAAGGCGCCCTGAAATTAAAGGAGGTCTCCTATATCCACGCCGAGGGCTACCCCGCCGCAGAGATGAAGCACGGTCCGATAGCACTCATAAGCCCGGAGATGCCCGTGGTCTTCATTGCCACCAGAGACAGGGCCTATGGTAAGATCCTCACCAACATAGAGGAGGTCAAGGCCAGGGGGGGTAGGATTATAGCCATTGCCACCGAGGGGGATTCAACCATCAAGGATAAGGTAGACCACGTATTCTACATCCCCCAGACTATAGACCCACTAGTACCTGTCCTCTCCATTGTCCCCTTACAACTCCTTGCCTATCACATAGCCGTAATGAAGGGCTGTGACGTAGATAAGCCCCGCAACCTGGCAAAGAGCGTAACGGTAGAGTAGGACACACCCCTTAATCCCCTCTTTTTAGAGGGGAGATTCCTGAGCTTTGGTGTTTTTCTGAGACCCACGAAAGACACC
>JASEHG010000113.1 GCA_030018855.1 Candidatus Brocadiaceae bacterium | reverse complement strand
CCTTAAGTCCAGGTTCAGTATCAATGTGGTAATAATAAAAAAGACGGAGGTGGTTCAGGTAAACGACCAAGTCGTGGAACGGGAGCGGATGGTACTCCCCACTGCCGATTATATCCTGGGGGAAGGCGATTGCCTGGTTATTGTAGGACAGACGGAGAAGGTAGAGGATTTTGAGAGACACACGAAGTGAGAGCTCTGCAAAAGTCTACACAGCGCTACTTGTCATTCTGAGCGAAGCGAAGAATCTCGTTATTTAGCTGAGATTCTTCGGTCGCTTCCCCTTCTCCACCTTCGGCAGATGTGGGTAGTCTGGAACTCTCTGGCCGTAGCACTTATGCCCGTCAACTCAGCGGTCTGAACCAGCTTGATGTAAACTAACTTAATTATCCGCCTCAGGCGGATTACCATGTGTCTGAACAGTTCTTCTCTGGGGTAAAAGACCCTTGACAGCCCCAGGAGGCTATGTTAAAAAGAATGTTTCCAAAGGAGAATGAAGATATGAACATCCTGGACGTCCTAGAAAAGGAAAATCAGAAGGCCACCTTGCCCCAATTTGACGTGGGGGACACGGTAGAGGTCTATACAAAAATCATAGAGGGTGAAAAGGAGCGTACCCAAATCTTTAACGGTGTGGTTATTGCCAAGAAGGGCGGTGGCCTCAAGGAGGTATTTGTTGCCAGGAGGATAGTCCAGGGAGAGGGGGTAGAGAGGGTTTTTGCCCTCCATTCCCCAAGACTTCTGGATGTAAAGGTAGTCAGGAGTGGTAAGGTACGCAGGGCCAAACTCTACTATCTGAGGGAGAAGGCAAGCAAGGAGGCCGCAAGACTGAAGGAAAAATTTGTTGAGAAGAGGGGGGTAGTAGAAAAAGGGCAGGCGTAGGCCCTGGCGGCCCTTGTTGCAAGTCCGCCGTCCTTTCTTCGCCTCAAGCGGCTCAAGACAGGCCTTTTGGTCGGGCGATTGCCCAGGACGTTAGGGGGGGTCAAACCCGCAGAGGTGTAGGCCTGACCCTATCTGCCTAAGGCGGAGGGCAAAGGAGGGGCTTATCAAGGGACACAGGAAGGCCCTGGGCCTGGAGGGTGAAACCCAGGCAGTCAAAATCCTTAAGAAGTGGGGCTACCAGATACTCCAACGCAATTACCGCTCAAGCCACGGCGAGATAGACATTGTTGCCTATGACAGTAGTACAATAGTTTTTCTTGAGGTTAAGGCTTGTAAATCCACCAGATACGGCCCTCCAGAACTCAGGATTACCAATGAAAAGAGACGGCACCTCTTTGATGCGGCACAGCAATACATCAGGGAAAAGGGGTTATCCGGACAGAGCTTTCGTTTTGACGTGGTTACCATCCAATTTGATGAGGAAGGCAGGGTGTCAGACTCTAAAATCATCCAAAATGCCTTCTCCGTCCAAGGCTAGTGCCGCTAACAGTGTGCCCGCAGAAGGACTTCCATGCTACTAGTAGATACCCATACCCACCTTGATATGGCAGAATATGAGGGGGATTTACCCGAGGTACTTGAGAGGGCCCGAGCCCAGGGGGTCGGGTATCTCTTGGTGGTGGGTACCGACCTGGCTTCTAGTGGGAAGGTGCTGGGTCTCGTCCAGACTTACCAGGGACTCTACGCCAGCATAGGTGTACATCCCCATGGGGCCTCAGCGGTCACTGAGGCGGATTGGGGAGAGCTAAAAGGACTGGTCCGCTCCCCAGGGGTAGTGGCGGTGGGGGAGACCGGGCTGGATTATCACTACCAGTTCAGCCCCAGGGAGACCCAGCAGGCCCTCTTCCGAAGGCATATAGAAATGGCCCTTGAGGCCCACCTGCCCCTTATTATCCATAATCGGGAGGCCACACCTGACTGTCTGGGTATCCTAAGGGAATACCGTAGTCGTTCCCCCAGGGGTGTGTTCCACTGCTTCAGCGGGAGTAAAGAGACGGCCAGGGAGTGCCTGGAGATGGGCTTTTACCTATCCTTTGCTGGACCGGTAACCTTTCCCAACGCCCACCATCTCAGGGAGGTGGTGAAATCCGTCCCCGTGGAAAGGCTCCTCCTGGAGACGGATTGCCCTTACTTATCACCCCAGCCCCAGAGGGGCAAGAGGAACGAGCCAGCCCATTTAAGGTATCTGCTCCCCGTCCTGTCCCAGCTCTATAACCTCACAGGGGAAGATATTGCCCGAATCACTACCTTTAATGCCTTCCAGTTATTTGGCATGGGCACCAACCACCAGGAGGGCAAGATAGCCTACACCATCAGGAATTCCCTGTATTTAAACATTACTGGCAGGTGTCCCAACACCTGTAATTTCTGCCCCAGACTGGAGCGGCCCTACGTAAAAGGCCATTACCTGGGGCTAAAGCAGGAGCCTACGCTTGAAGAGGTCTTAACGGCCATAGGTAACAATATTGAGAGGTATGACGAGGTGGTCTTCTGTGGGTACGGCGAACCTACCGAGAGGTTGGACGTCCTTAAGGGGGTGGCTAAGGTATTAAAGGAAAAGGGGAGTAAAAAAATAAGGTTAAATACTAATGGACAGGGAGACTTGATAAACAAAAGGTCTGTCTGTCCGGAGCTAGCCGGGTTAGTGGACTCTGTTTTTATTAGCCTGAACAGTCCTACCGAGGAGGGGTACAGGGAGCTTTGTTCCCCTGGTTTTGGAGACAGGGCCTATCCGGCCCTCCTTGCCTTTACGAGGCAGGCCAGGGACTTTATCCCTGAGGTAACCCTCTCCGTAGTGGACGTCCCTGAGTTAGACGTGGAGGCATGCAGGCAGATTGCCAGGGAGTTGGGGGTGAAGTTCAGGGTAAGGAGATACAACGACCTGGGATGATAAGAAAGGCCCTAATCTCAGACGTAGAGAAGATACAGAAGATTATCAACCACTTCGCTTCAAGGGACCTCATGCTCCCCCGCAGTCTATCCGAGATATATGAAAATCTCAGGGACTTCTTTGTTTATCTGGAGGATGGGGAGATAGTAGGCTGTGTGGCCCTCCACATATTCTGGAAAGACCTCTCAGAGGTAAAATCTCTGGCAGTACTTGAACCCCATCAAAAGAAGGGCATAGGGGGAAAGCTCCTGATGAGGTGTATTGAAGAGGCAAAGACCCTGGGCACAGGCAGACTCTTTGTACTTACGTATAAGCCCGAGTTTTTCCAGCACAGGGGGTTCTCCCCCGTTGACAAGGGGGAATTACCCCACAAGATATGGACCGAATGCGTAAAGTGTCACAAATTCCCGGAGTGTGGGGAAGTCCCTCTGATACTTGTAGTGAGCGAAGCGAAGCTAATGGAACCCTCTAGGTCCGCTTCCCCCTCTTAAGGGCTGATTCTACTGGAATTTCTACCTCTTCTTCCCCAGCCAGTACCCTTTCGTAAAAGAGGGCGGCCGCTATACCCCCCAGGATGGGACCTATCCAATACACGAAGTGGTTCGTGAAGAATCCAGAGGCAATGGCAGGACCAAAGGTCCTGGCAGGGTTCATAGAACCACCCGTAACGGCCCCACCAATCATAACCCCAAGGAGCATGGCAAAACCAATGCAAAGACCCGCAAAGGTCTTGGAGGCCCTCCTATCTATTGCCGTTGAGAAGAAAGTAAGGACCAGGAGAAAGGTGATTACAAATTCCATGAGCACCCCCCTGGCCATGGGTACACCCTGCCCCAGAAACGTGGAACCCAGGTGGACGCTGGTTACTGCCTGTGGGTAGATTGTCTTCAGGACAAAGCTTGCAATAGCGGCCCCTAGTAGTTGCGAGAGGACGTAAAAGACGGCCAGGTTGGTGTCCATCCGCCTGGTGGCCCAGCAGGCTATAGTTATGGCGGGGTTAATGTGACTGCCAGAGATGTAACCCAGGCCGTAAATTGAGGCCATGGTCGCTAGCCCAAAGGCTATAGACACACCCACCAGGCCTATTCCGGTACCCCCGGCGCTCTTTAGATAGTAATCCGTGCAAATTGCCCCTGCCCCTACAAAAACCAGGGTAAAGGTGCCTATGGCCTCTGCCAGGTACTTTTTATAATTTTCATTCATCCTGCCTCTCCCCTTGACGCAAATAGTAGGCGCTAAGTAGTAAGCAGTAATAAGGAGCAAATAGTGCCTGCTGCCTACTATCTCAGCCCTTCGCCACCCTTCTCAATTCTGGGGTATTAAAACACATTAAATGTAAAAAGTCAAACATAAATGTTTTTAGTTTGTAGAGTAAGAGTCCTGTAAAAGTCTATACAGCACTACTCGTCATTCTTCTCCGCCTTAGGCGGAGAAGAATCTGGTCTCTTAAGCGATTCTTTCCGCCTCAGGCGGAGCGGACTTGCCCCCCCCAAAAAAACAAGGGTTCAAGCGTTTAAGGGTTTAAGTTGTAGGGGCAGGGTTTACCCCTGCCCGACCTTATTGGTAGGGGCACGTCGCAACGTACCAGTTGCCCGCCTGGGAGGCGTGAATGGCATCGTGACCCTGCTTCGCAAGCCAGAGGGCCACTGCAGGTGAAAGTGGCATATCTACAAGAAACTTCACCTGGTAAACTCTATAGTCTCTTCTTCTGCAAGATAAGCCGCATAGCGCAGGGCTTCCTCAATATCTTCAGCCTCCAGGTAGGGATAAGCCTTGATGATAGTTGCTTTCGTCTCTCCAGAGGCAAGGAGACCAAGAAGGCGTGAAACCGGAAAACGAAGCCCACGAATACACGGCTTGCCGGTACAGATGTTTGGGTCTATAGTGATGCGCTCAAATTTCATTCTTTTTAAGAGAGGAAGATTCTCAAGATACCGCTACATTTCCAGGTCTTTACTAGCGGTTACAACTGGCCAGCCTGGGAGCATTTTAGCACAAATGGGGTTTGTCAATAAACTAAAATTATTTCTCGCTGTCCTGTTTCTTTATATTCAGTTCCCTCAATTTCTGCTGTAACCCCTGTCTATGCATCCCCAGGGCCTCGGCCGTCCTAGTGACGTTACCCTTGTGGGTCTTGAGGCTGCGGAGGATGTGCTCCTTTTCAAAGGACTCCACCACCCTCCGCTTTGCCTCTTTAAAGGGGAGGGTGAAGTCGGGTGTAATGGATGGGGAGGCGGGAGGGTGCCCCCCTTTCAGGTCTCCGGGGAGGTCTTCCTGTGCAATAGTGTCGTCTACGGTCAGGACTATTGCACTCTCCAGGGTGTTTGCTAGTTGACGCACGTTACCGGGCCAATCGTAAGATAGGATAATCCTCATAGCCTCCCTGGAGATACCCTTTACTTCCTTGCTGTGCTTCTTTGAGAATAGTCTTAAGAAATGTTGGACCAGGAGGGGTATGTCCTCTCTGCGCTGGCGGAGGGACGGCAGTTCAATCTCCACCACCTTGAGTCTGTAGTAAAGGTCTTCACGGAAGGCGTTCTTCTTTATCTCGGCCGGGAGGTCTTTATTGGTAGCACTTATTACCCGGACGTCCACGTGGAGTGTCTCCCCTCCGCCCAGGCGTTCAAACTTCTGTTCCTCTATGGCCCTGAGGAGTTTAGCCTGGGTGTTGGGGCTCATATCCCCTACCTCGTCCAGGAACAGGGTCCCCCTGTTGGCCATCTCAAACTTCCCTATTCGCCTCTCGGTGGCGCCCGTGAAGGCCCCTCTCTCGTGACCGAAGAGTTCGCTCTCTATCAAGGTCTCTGGTAAGGCTGCGCAGTTCATCACCACCAGGGGTTTGTCTGCCCTGCGGCTTCGTCTGTGTATCTCCCTGGCTACTAGCTCCTTACCACTGCCGCTCTCTCCCAGGAGGAGTACCGTCACCTCTGTGGAGGCCACCTTCTCAATCTTGGTAAAGAGTTCTCTCATGACGGTACTCTGGCCCACCAGCTCCCCCAATCCATCCAGGGTGGATTGGCTTTCTAGTTGGGACCGCAGTCTGCGGTTTTCATCCTGCAGGGCCAGTTTCTCCAGGGCATTCCTGGCGATGAGCCTCAGTTCTTCTATGTCAAAGGGTTTAGCGATGTAGTCATAGGCCCCCTTCTTCATGGCCTCTACGGCTATCCTTTCGGAACCATGGGCCGTTATCACTACCACCATAGGAGAGCACTCCATACCCCTTAGCTTCTCCAGCACCTCCAGGCCGTCCATCTCCGGCATGTTTATGTCAAGAAAGACCAGGTCCGGCAGACGGTTTCTTATGAGTCCCAGTGCCTCCTGACCGCTGGAGGCCTCCAGGATGGAATAGCCATCCTTTTCCAGGGCCTTCTTCATCCCGAAGCGGGCGCCCTTTTCATCATCGGCTATTAAGATAGCAGGGGTTGTCATTGGGTTTGCTTTGCTCCCTACGCAGGCTTTAGCCTGCGGCTACATAACTACTTGTCATTCTGACCCTGAACGAAGTGAAGGGGAAGAATCTGGTCTTTTAAGTA
>JASEHG010000112.1 GCA_030018855.1 Candidatus Brocadiaceae bacterium | reverse complement strand
CTCGGCCTCTTCGGCCAAAGAGGGTCTGCAAAAGATTCTAAAGGAGAGGCCTGACCTTGTGATCCTAGATGTAATAATGGAAACCACTACCGAGGGGTTCCATTTTGCCTATAAGTTGAGGAGCGAGGCCCCCGATTCCCCTTACAAAGACTTTAGGAAACTGCCTATCCTGATGATTACGGCCATCCACAGGACCACCTCCTTCCGCTTCTCCCCTAGGACGGACGAGAGTTTCCTCCCCGTGGAAGATTTTATTGAGAAGCCGATTGAACCCAGGGTCCTCCTGGAAAAGGTCTCTCACTTGCTCAAGAAATAGACGTATATGGAGAAGCACCTGGAAAAAGACCTAAGAGTGCTGCCCCTGGAGAAGGAACTGGAGGGGCGGGTGAGATGGTTCATCCGCCTCAGGTGGCTGGCCGTGCTTGGGATATTTGCCTTTAGCTGGATACCAGCCAGGGTGTTTGGAATCTCCCTCCCCTTATTCCAGATAAGTTGTGTGGGGCTGGGGGTCTTATTCCTTAATATCTTTTATTCCTTTCTGAGAGGGCCCGTCCTTACTAAAGAATGGTTTGCCCATCTACAGGTGGGTGGGGACTGGCTGGGCCTCATCTTCATTGTCCATTACACCGGGGGCATAGAGAGTCCAGTACTCTACTACTTCATCTTTCACGTCATTATCAGTGCCGTGCTCCTGCCCAGACGGGCCTGCTTCTTAGATGCCACCCTTGCCCTGATAATGATAGCCTGTCTGGCTGTGCTGGAGGCCGCAGGGGTTATACCCCACATGCCCATAAAGGAATTCTTCCCCTGGTATCTCTACAGACACCCATGGTTTATACTCGGCGAACTCTTCTTTCTAGCCACTACCTTTTATGGTGCCGCCTACCTGGCCACCTCCGTAACCCAGATATTAAAAAAGAGGGAGGCAGAATTGGTTGTGGCACATGAAAGACTTCAGAAAATGGACCGGGCAAAGGACGAATTTGTATTGAAGGTTACCCATGAACTCAGGGCCCCGCTTAGTGCCATAGAGAGCCTCCTGCGAACAGTAGAGGAGGGATACGCCGGCCAGGTGCCAGAGGCCCTGTCCGACATCCTGGGGAGGATAATGCGCCGTACCGGGTTTCTCCTCCAACTGGTAAATGACCTCCTGGACTTCGCCTCAGGCAAACTGGAGAAGCCCAAAAAGGAGGAGTATGAGGAGGTAAACATGGAGGAGTCCATTAAAAATATCCTCTCCCTCATGCACTCCAAGATAGAGGGCAAGAGGCTGAAACTCTCCGTGGATTCAGAACACGTTACCCTCCGCGCAGTACCCACGGAGATAGACCTCATCCTCACCAACCTCATAGATAATGCCATCAAATACACCCCGGAGGGCGGCAGCGTGGGTATAATAAACAAACGGGTAGGGAGGCAAGTCATGCTGGAGGTGAGGGACACCGGACTGGGCATCCCCGAGGAGGCCAGGCCCCATATCTTTGAGGAGTTCTATCGGGCCGAGAACGCAAAGACTCTGGAAAAGGAGGGGACCGGGCTTGGCCTTGCCATTGTCAGAAATCTGGTGAGACATTACGAAGGAGAAATCTCCTTCCGTAGTGAATTAAACAAGGGGACGGTTTTTACCGTCAGGTTCCCCATAAAGGATTATAGTAGAACCTAGTCTCTACACTTTAATGACCTAAAGAACCTTGCCAACTGGGGCCGTACTTCTTTAAGATGGCCCCTCCCGCAAGGCCATTTTTAAGGAGGCACATCTCCATGGAGCGGATCCCTATAACCCATGAGGGGAGAAAGAAACTAGAAGAGGAGCTCAATCATTTAAAGCACGTGGAAAGGCCCAAGATTGCGAAGGCCATCGGTGAGGCCCGCTCCCACGGCGACCTCAGGGAGAACGCCGATTACCACGCCGCCAGAGAGGCCCAGGGGCTACTGGAGGCCAAGATCCGCCTCCTTGAACATAAATTAGCCCACTCTTACATTATTAATCCGGCCAAGATACCCAAAGATACGGTGGCTATCACTGCCAGGGTAACCGTAAAGGACCTGGACAACGGAGAGATAGAAAGATACCACCTGGTGGGGCAAGGAGAGGCCGACCCCGACAACGGCAAGATTCTCGTTACCTCTCCTCTGGCTAAGGAGCTTATTGGCCGTCAGGTGGGGGAGAAGGTTAGCATAAAGGCCCCTATGGGTATCTTGAAGTACGAGATAGTATCTATAGAGTACTAAAGCCTTTTGTAAAAATAAAAAGAGGGACCTTTAAAGCCCCTCTTCATCTTGAAAGGGATAACGCATACCTAACCCCCTGAGCCGATATAAGACCCACCCCACACGGTCATACCGCAGTGGAGATGGGATTCCCACCCCGTCTTATTGGTTATTCGTCTTGATGGGTATCTTCTTGGCCTTAACCTGCTCAGTCTTGGGGAGCGTAATCTCCAGGACGCCGTTCTTGTAATCGGCCTTGGCCTTATCGGCCTCTACAGAGGCAGGCAACTCAATGGTACGGGAAAAACTCCCGTAGCATCTCTCCATCCTATAAAAGGTCTTCCCCTTTTCTTCTTTTTCTGCCTTCCTCTCCCCTTTTATAGTCAGGGTGTCACCGCTCACAGAGATGTCCACGTCCTTAGGCTCCATCCCAGGGAGTTCTGCCTTGACCACCACGGTATCATTGGTCTCTACTACGTCCACCGATGGGGACCATCGCCACTCCCTCATGAGTCCGCCCCTGCGGAAGAAATCCTCAAAGAGCCTATCCATCTCCCTCTGAAGGGAACCAAAAGTAGGTATCTCAGGCCATTTCATGATGTCCGCCATAACCTAATCCCTCCTTTCTCAGAAACCCTCCTAGTCCGTCTCACCCCGTATCATACTGGTATGGGGCCCATGCGGAGAAGGAATGGATAATCCACACCTATACAAATTCTAAAACCCCTCTGACGTACTTGTCAACCAAATTCCAGAGATTTCTGCGGGGGGGGGTAATATATGAGATCCCTGAAAACCCTACACTGCTGTCATTCTGAGGGAGCAAAGTGACCGAAGAATCTCAGGTTCTTCGCTTCCCCTTCGCTACGCTCAGGGCTTCGGCTCACTTAGAATGACAATTATCATCTTGACGGATACCCAGATATACTATATGGTTAAAAAGCAAGAGTAATATAAAAATAAATGTTAGACAGAAGAATGATATAATTCGGCCGTGAAGTTTACACGATACTTTTTATTTGTTAAACAACGTTCTGACAGGGCAATTATCAAAGAGGAATGGATATCAAGAACTATTAATAACCCTTTAAAAACAGAAGTCCAAATTGATGGAAAGATAAGGAAATGGAGTTATATAGAAGAAATGGACAAATATCTTAGAGTAATCCTTTTGGAAGACGGTGAAACTGTTCATAATGCCTTCTTTGATAGAAGCTTCAAGGAGGAAGGAAAATGAAAATTCGGTATTTTGCAGATACAGATACGGCACTGATCGAATTTTCAAACGAATCAGTTGTGGAGACGAAAGAAATATCGGAGAACCTCTATATTGACTTGGACGGAAAGGGTAATCTTGTAAGCATGACCATTGAACATGCACGAGAACAGGCCAATATTTCTGAGGTGTCATTTTTACAAATGGAAAAACACAGCGCCTGACAAACCATTCTAGCGGACAAAACAGACTGCACCAATCACTAGCCTCCGCCCCCTGAACCAGGGACCAGGGAATAGGGGGCAGGGGGTAGCAGGATAAAATCTTACTACTCCCTACCCCCTACCCCTACTTCCCACCTTCCTCGTTGACACCCAAAATCTCCCACTGCTATAATCCGTTCTGGACAGGCTTTTGTCGTGGCCGAGCTTGCTCGGCCCCTGGGCCGAGGACCGGACGTGTCATGAAGAATGCCGAGATAGCCTCCATCTTTGAACGGATGGCCGACGTACTGGAGCTAAAGGGGGAGAACCCCTTCCGTATAAATTCCTACCGCAGGGCGGCCAGGGTTATCGGCGACCTGACTCAGGACATAAAGGAGATAGCCGGGGAGGGTAAGCTCAAGGACATCCCTGGCATCGGGGAAGGCCATGCCGAGAAGATAGAGGAGTTCCTCAAGACGGGGCGGATGTCCAAGTACGAGGAAGTCATGGAGGGGGTGTCTCCTGAGACCGTGGCCATGATGCATATACCCGGCCTTGGGCCCAAGACCGTAGCCATGCTAAATAAAGAACTGGGCATCGTGGGGATAGCCCAACTGGAGGAGGCCATCAAACAAGGCAGGCTAAAAGGGCTTAAGGGAATCGCCGAAAAAAAGATAGAGAACATCCTCAAGGGCATAGAACTCTTCCGCACCAGCCAGCAGAGGATAGCCCTGGGGGTGGCCTTCCCGGTAGTGAACCGTATAGTAGAGAGACTTAGAGGGGTCAAGGGCATCCTCTCCATGCAACCTGCCGGCTCCCTCAGGAGGATGAAGGAGACCATTGGTGATATTGACATCCTCTGCGCCGCCCACCAGGGCAAGGAAATCGTGCAGGCATTTGTCAGCCTCCCGGAGGTAAGAGAGGTGCTGGCCGCAGGGGATACCAAGGGCTCCGTACGCATAGAGGAGGGGCTTCAGGTGGACCTTAGGGTGGTGGAGGAGGACTCCTTTGGCTCCGCCCTGCAGTACTTCACGGGCAGTAAGGCCCATAATATCCACCTCAGGGAGATTGCCAAGAAGAAGGGCCTGAAGATTAGCGAGTACGGCGTCTTCCGCGGAGATAAGAAACTAGGAGGCAGGCTTGAGGAGGATATATACAAGGCCCTGGGGATGGATTGGATACCCCCTGAACTAAGGGAGGACAGGGGCGAGATAGAGGCCGCCCAGGAGGGGAGGCTTCCAAAATTAGTAGAATTAAAAGACATTAAAGGAGACCTCCACGTCCACTCCAAATGGTCTGACGGAAGCTCCACCTTTGAGGAGATTGCAAGACACGCACAGGAGATGGGCTACCGGTACTGCGTGGTCTCTGACCATACGAAGAGCACCCGTGTGGCCCATGGGCTGGACGAAGAGAGACTGCTGAAAGAGATTGAGGAGATTGATGGACTGAATAAAAAACTTTCTAACACGGGATTCAGGCTACTCAAGGCCAGTGAGTGCGATATCAGGAACGACGGCTCTATGGACATCTCTGATAAGGTACTTGCCCGGCTGGACATAGTCCTGGGGGCGGTCCATGCAGGCTTCAAACAGAGCAAGGAACAAGTCACGGAGAGGATACTGGCCACCATCCATAACCCTTACGTAAACGTCATAGTCCACCCCACAGGCCGATTGATAAGCCAGAGGGAGGGCTACGAGGTGGACATGGACAGGGTAATGGAGGCCGCCGCCAGGACTGGCACTGCCCTGGAGATTAACTCCTTCTGGGACCGCCTGGACCTCAACGACGTCAACGTCAGGAAGGCCAGAGAGATGGGCGTGAAGATAGCCATCTCCACCGATACCCACCACCTGGACCAGATGTGGATGATGCAGTTAGGCGTTGGTGTGGCCAGACGAGGCTGGCTGGAGAAGGAGGACGTCATAAACACGTGGCCACTGGAGAGGCTATTAGAATTCTGTAAGACCAAGAGAAAACTAGGGAGTAGGGAGTAGCCGCAGGCTTTAGCCTGCGTTATATTTTTTCCCTAACCCCTACTCCCTACCCCCTGAACTATGCCCAGGATTGATTGTCGCTACTGCGGGAAGGAACTGGAATACAAGTCCGTAAGGGATTTGCCCTACTTCCCCTTTTGTTCAGAGCGATGTAAACTCATTGACCTGGACCTGTGGATAGAGGAGAAGCACCGCATAGAAGAACCCCTCACCCCGGAGAGAGAGAAAGAGTCGGAGAAAGAACACCCCGAGGAAGAGGCGTAGTAATTAGGGGACACATCCCATATTTTCTTATTTTTAACCTTAGGGGGGGATTTATGTTAGAGTCACCAGGGAAAAGGGAAAAAGTTGAGTAAAATATGAGATGTGTCCCTCAGTTCCCTTAGTTCCCTATGACCTTGTATCAACCGAGTTCCTTACTGGGGCCACTTTGCTGGGCTTTTGTGGAGAACTGATTAACTTCTTGATCAATCAGGTGACCAATCCTCTGGGAAAACTCTAAACCAAAAAACATAGGCACAAATCTGGGGAACCCAGTATCACCCTTCTCTCCCCCCTCCCAAAGGAAGTTTTTACCGCTTTTTTCAAGAGCGACCCTGATGCCTTCCAACGCCATAATAAGCGACTGAAACCCATCAGTCCCGTAAGCATGCTGTACTCTTGAATCCTCCAAGCCACTTATTTGGAACGTACAAATCCATTCGTCTTTTTGTAGCTTTTTTGGTCTTCCAAGTCGTACCGTAACTGCTTTCTTTTTCGAACCGTTCTCAATTTCAATTAGCTTACGTTCACAAATGGGTTCAAATTTCTGTTCCATATCCACCTACTCTTAGCCTTGTAGGGTGATAACATGAAAAAGTTGTGCACCTCCTGTAGTAGTGGTAAAACTA
>JASEHG010000111.1 GCA_030018855.1 Candidatus Brocadiaceae bacterium | reverse complement strand
TATGGATAATCTTTGGTCTAATATTCTGGGCCTCTACGGCCGTTGCTGGGGAAGGCATTACCCTAAATTACGAGAAAAAGACCCTGCCCAATGGCCTGAGGGTTATCCTTGTAGAGTATCACGAACTCCCCGTAGTTGCTGTGGAACTGATGGTGGAAGCCGGCTCTGCCCTTGACCCGGCTGATAGGTATGGCCTGGCTTATCTCACTTCCTCCCTCCTCCTGGAGGGTACCACAAAAAAGACTGCCCAGGAGCTTAGTGAAGAGATAGAGTTTATTGGGGGTGCACTGCGGGAGCGTTGCGAGTACGATTTCGCCACCCTCTCGGCCACTTCGTTAAAGAGAGACCTCCCTGCTATCCTTGGCCTCTTATCCCGGGTTATCCTATCCCCGTCCTTTCCTGAAGAAGAATTAGAGAGGCATAAGGAGAAGTCCAGGGCCTCTATCCTTAGAGAGAAGGACGACCGCCGAATCATTGCAGAACGTCACATGTATGAACTCCTTTTTGGTAACCACCCCTATGGCCACCCCCCCATAGGCACCCTGGAAGGGCTGAAAGTGGTTACTAGATTTGACGTGGTAGAATTTCATAAGAGATACTACCTCCCCAATAACTCCATCCTTGCGGTAGTTGGGGACTTTGACCCTGCTGAGGTCTGGAAAGGGTTGGAGGACCATCTTGGGGAGTGGAAGGCCGTAGGTGACCATACTCTCCCCCTTCCAGTCTCCCCCCCCAGGACTGGACGGAAGATACGTCTCCTGGATAAACCCGACCTCACCCAGACCGAGATACGCATTGGCCTACTTGGGATTGAAAGGAAGAGTCAGGACTTCTTTCCCCTGCTCCTATTAAACCATGTCCTGGCCTCTGGCCCGGCTTCCAGGCTGTATACAGAACTCAGGGCCAGGAGGGGGCTGACCTACGGGGTAAATGGTAAGTTTTACGCCAGGAGAGAGAGGGGGCCTTTTTTTATCAAGACCCACACAAGAAACGAGACGACCCTGGAGACCTTGCAGTTATTACTAAAGGAACTAGAGAGGGTACGGCAAGGGGGGATAAGCCAGGAGGAACTGGATGCCGCCAGGGCCTACTATAAAGGGAGCTTTCCACTGGGCCTTGAGACCCCCTCCCAGATTGCCTCCCAACTCCTGGAGCAGGAGTTCTATGGTCTACCAGACGGTTATCTTGAGACGTATCTGGAGCACATTGAGGCGGTAAGCCTGGAGGAGGTAAATCAGCTGGCAGGGAGGTTCTTTAATCCCGATAATATGGTGCTAGTCCTGGTAGGTAAGGCCGCAGAGGTGCTGGGACAGGTGGGGGGTCTTGGGGAGGTGGAACTGAGACGGCCATGAAACAAGAGTCCCGGTAGCCGCGACCTTCAGGTTGCGTGTTCTATTTTGCGCAGACTAAAGTCTGCGGCTACTAACTAAAACCACTTCGGCAACGGCCGTAGAGGCCCAGAATATTAGACCAAAGATTGTCCATAAACGCATGTGATGTTCTTTCTCCTTTTACTCCCTATCCCCTGGTTCCCAGGTGGCGGAGCACCTGGGCTATATCTGCCTACTCCCTGCGCCCCTTTGTGTATGATTGTAAATTGAAAATTGGAAATTTTAAATTTGAAATTTTACTCCCTACTCCCTCACCCCTCCAGGGGGAGGAAAAAACAGCACCAGAACGGAAAAACTAGTCCGCCTTAGGCGGATTGCAGAGGTCTCAGCAAATATATTTTTCTTTTTTCTCGTATATGTTATGCTGATAAGCTAATGGACACCGCCGCCGCAAAAAAGATAACATTCTACGCCCCAGGGATTAAACGTTACGAGACGGAGGAATTGGCACAGAAGACCCCTTCTCATTTCTTGCCATTCAGCGTCACAGGGACTGAGTGTGCCCTGGGATGCGACCACTGTAAGGGTGAACTCCTGAGGTTTATGCGGCCCACCTTAACCCCTGAGGAGTTAATCAGGAGGTGCAAGGAGAATCTAATAGAAGGTCTGGGGGGGGTGCTCATCTCCGGGGGCTGTAACAGGCATGGACGAGTGCCGTTGGAGGGGTTCTTTGACGCTATGGGCTATCTGAAGAGGGCGATGGGCCTGAAGGTCTTCGTACACTCCGGCCTGGTGGATGAGTCTCAGGCCAGGGGGCTCCACGAGGCCCAGGTGGATGCCGTACTCCTAGACATTATCGGCAGTGACCAGACTATTAGAGAGATTTACCACCTGGAGGCCACTACCCTGGACTACGAGGCCTCCCTGCACAACCTCTCACGGTTTAACGTCCCAATAATGCCCCACATTGTCCTGGGCCTTCAATATGGGAGGCTGGAGGGAGAAGGGGAGGCCCTGGAAATGGTCTCTCACTATAAATTAAAGGCCCTCGTGCTGGTCATCCTTACCCCCCTCCTCGGAACGCCTATGGAAGGGGTGAAGCCACCCAGTTTAAGGGACGTCCAGAATTTCTTTGCCGAAGCCAAAAGAAGGCTCCCACGGACACACGTCATCCTGGGCTGTGCCAGGCCAATGGGGCAGTACAAGCAGGAGGTAGACAGATTGGCCGTAGAGGCTGGTCTAGACGGGATTGCCTTTCCGGCAGAAGGGATAGTCTCCTACGCCACTAGTAGAGGCAGGGAGGTGTCCTTTATTGAGAGTTGTTGCGGGTTCAACATCCTTTAAATTAGCGAATATCGCAGGGGCGTATTGCAATACGCCCCTACCGTGTATTTATCGGGAGGAAAAAACGTGGAAAAGACCCTCCAGAGTGAACTAATCTACGGTGGGAGGCGGATCAAGCTTTATCGCGATGAAGTTGAACTGCCCAGTGGTAAGAAGACCTATAGAGAAGTAGTGAGTCATCCAGGCTCCGTAGCCGTGGTACCTATTGTCAAAGAAGGAGAGGTATTGCTGATAAAACAATATCGCTACGCCATAA
Source organism: Candidatus Brocadiaceae bacterium (assembly GCA_030018855.1). Classification (GTDB taxonomy): domain Bacteria; phylum Planctomycetota; class Brocadiia; order Brocadiales; family Bathyanammoxibiaceae; genus 2-12-FULL-52-36. The sequence continues at coordinate 3,664 of JASEHG010000111.1, read as the reverse complement.
AGGGTCTTATTTATGAGATACCAGCCGGTACCCTGGAGAAGGGAGAGACGCCTGAGCAATGTGCCATGAGGGAGATGGTGGAGGAAACAGGCTATCTGCCCCGTAAACTGGAGAAGCTGGGCCAGTTTTACCCCTCTCCAGGGGTAATGAACGAGCTCATGCACCTCTACAAGGCCAGCCAGCTTGTCAGGAGAGTACCGGAGATTGGCACCCCACCGCATGAAGAGAGTATTGAACAAGTAGTAACCCTCCGCCTCAGCCAGGCGGTGGACATGATAAGGAAGGGGGAGATAGTGGACGGCAAGACCATCTGCGGCCTACTATGGGTGGTGTTTGGCATACCTAAGGTAGAACAATATTAAGAAGCGAAACCTGAGCATGCCATAATCATCTGTTCCGGCTCACCACATGGTCGGCAAGCTGAAGGAGGGAGGTCTTATACTCCGACTCGGGCAGGATGGAGATTTCTTCCTTGGCATCCTCCACGTAGTGGCGGGCCTTATTCAGGGAGTATTCTACGGCCTCATGCTTTGAAAAGAGTTCCAGTACGCCAGCACGGTTCTGGGTGGTAAAGTTCTGGAATATCCATGTGCAGGTACTCTTGCGGCTGTCTTCGGGCAGATTCCCCACCAGCTTTATCAGGGGCAGGGTAAGCTTTCCCTTCTGCATATCAGTGGATAGGGACTTGCCCATCTCATCCTCCGTACCCACAATATCCAGGCAATCATCCACAATCTGGAAGGCAAGCCCCACCTTGAGTCCGTAGCGGGTTAGGGCCTCCTGGAGCTTGCGGTTAGCACCAGCAAACATGGCCCCCAGGCGACAACTGGTGGCACAGAGGCTGGCCGTCTTCCGCTCTATGATGTCCATGTACTCCTCTTCAGTAAGACCCAGGTCGTAGCGGCGCTGGAGTTGTATTAGCTCTCCCTCGCACATAATGTTTACCGTCTGAGACATTATGTAGGTAGACAACTGGGAGTCCATGGCGGCCAGGATGGTGAAGCCCCTGGACCAGATGTAGTCTCCCAGGAGTATGGATATCTCCCTGCCCCAGATGGAGTTAACGCTGGAGACATGCCGCCTCACAGTGGCCTCATCTATTATGTCATCGTGAATCAGGGTAGCTATGTGGACTAATTCCACCACTACGGCCAGGTCCAGGTGTTGAGGGACTAGCCTGCCACAACTCTGGGCAGACAGAAGCAGTAAGGCGGGTCTGAACCTCTTGCCTTTGTATCGGCTTACGTGGAGGATAATCTCTGCTATCTTCTCATGCCTGGAGGAAAGGTCAGTTGTGAGGCGTTCTTCTACCTCCAGCATAGAGGGTAGTGTCGGTTTGACAATGTCCATCATATCCATATATGTTATCCTTGCGACATAAGTTAGGTATAAAAGACTAAAAATGATAACAATACACATGCAAAATGTCAATTTCTTTCTTGTCCCGGCTGTAGAGTATACAGACAGAGGTTATACTTTTCAGTTTAAACCTTACTAGACTAGAAAATGTAAGGGGGTTTTGTCCCTCGTGCCTGAGGCATATCCGCCCGCCCAAAAGGTTCGCCACGGCGAATCTGCCTCAGGCATGACTTGTCCTGAGCGTAGCGAAGGGATAGCGGGTTTTCAATCCGCCTAAGGCGGATTAGTATTCTGAATTCTGACTACTGTATTCTTTATTCTTTCCATACCCCTAGCCCCTGGCTCCTGACTTCAGGACTTGCCCCTCCTGGGGTATTCGTACTTGACAGGAGGTATTCCGTTAATGTTTAATTAATTCTATGTACTGTTTCAAGAGAGGCCCTTAACTAGCCCTGGAATCTTACATGACACTAGCCAACAAAATAACTCTGCTACGGATTCTTCTCACCCCGTTTCTCATCCTATGCACCCTGGAGGCCGCAAATGCCGAATGGTTCCGGTATCTTGCTGGAAGCCTCCTCTTTTTGGTGGGAATCGGTGATGCCGTAGATGGATATGTAGCTAAAAAGAGAAATGAGGTTACAAAGTTAGGCCAATTCCTTGACCCTGTTGCAGACAAGTTTGTTGTGATAAGCCTTTGTATAGTCTTATCGTCTCGTTTTTGGCCTGGGCCGCATCTGCCGTATTGGTTAGCTGCCCTTATATTGTGCAGAGAGTTATTTATCATTGCTGGCTTCTTGTCATTGTCCTTAACCAACGTACATGCAAGTCCATGGCCGTGTCTACTGGGCAGGATAAATAACAACGCACAGCAGGTTATGTATGGCGTCGTTATTTTTGGAAACTCCATGCCCGATTTTGTGTTAACGTTTTTCTGGTGGGGTACGGGCTTTTTTTCTCTTATTTCCGCCTTAGCCTATATGTGGCTTGGTGTCCGTATTTTTAGCGAACGCCAAGGCTATAAAACAGGCATAGACCGAAGTGCCCAGGAAGTAACCTGAGAAGCGGTTCGTAGGGGCGGGGTTCACCCCCGCCCAATGGGCATAGACCGAAGTACCCCGGAAGTAAAACCTGAGAGGAGCAGTAAAGATGCACTTTAGCAGTATATCAGAGGTCCTGGAAGACGTCAGGGCAGGGAAGATGGTCATCGTGGTGGACGACGCCAGCAGGGAGAACGAGGGGGACCTGACCCTGGCGGCGGAGGAGGTCACTCCCCAGGCCATTAACTTTATGCTCTCCCAGGCCAGGGGTATCCTCTGCCTGGCCATTGCCCCAGAGATTGCCGAGGCCCTTGACCTCCACCCCATGGTGCATAACAACAATGCCAAATTTGAGACCCCTTTCACCGTATCTATAGATGCGAAGAATGGAATAACCACAGGAGTCTCTGCAGAGGACAGGGCCACCACCATCCTGACCACCATTGGAAAAGACGCCAGGCCTGAGGACCTGGCCCGCCCAGGCCACGTCTTTCCCTTGAAGGCCAGGGCTGGGGGGGTACTGGTCAGGACGGGCCACACAGAGGGGGCGGTGGACCTTGCCAGACTTGCTGGATTAAGACCCGCGGCTGCCATCTGTGAGATAATGACAGAAAATGGCCACATGGCCAAACTCCCTGAACTCAAAAAGTTCGCCGAAAAACATGACCTGAAGATATGTACCATTGCCGATATTATAAGATACCGCCGTGAAAAGGAGCGGCTCATAGAAAAGAGGGTCGTAACCAACCTTCCAACAGTATATGGTAATTTCAAGTTGCACCTTTATCGCTCTTACGTGGATGATTACCTCCACATAGCCCTCTGTCATGGAGACATTGGGAGCATGGACGGTCTGCCCACCCCCCAGCACCAGGAAGCCGTACTGGTCAGGGTGCACGACGAATGTCTGACAGGAGACATCTTCGGCTCTCTACGCTGTGACTGTGGGGAACAACTCCATAACTCCCTCAAGATGATCCAAAAGGAGGGCAAGGGGGTAGTGCTATACATGCGGCAGGAAGGTAGAGGCATCGGACTTGAAAATAAGCTCCATGCCTACGCCCTCCAGGAGAAGGAAGGACTGGACACGGTAGAGGCCAACGAGCGACTCGGCTTCCTCCCCGACAAGAGGGACTACGGCATAGGCGCCCAGATCCTTAAGGACCTGGGGATAACCAAGATGCGGCTCCTGACCAATAACCCCAAGAAATTTAAGGCCCTGGAGGGTTATGGACTGGAGATTGTGGAAAGGGTACCAATCTCCG
>JASEHG010000110.1 GCA_030018855.1 Candidatus Brocadiaceae bacterium | reverse complement strand
TGCCGAAGTGGCTTTAGGTACCAATAAGGACAGCGGTACGATGGAGAACAAAGGACTTACGATGGCCAAAATTGGATAAAGAGACCGTTTTTAGGGTTGGGCAACGGCCTCTCTATATACTCCACACTTACATGAGCCTTTACTCTTGACTTTTCGGCCAATTCCTTTAAGATATACTCTTTTGATGGACTGTCTTTGTTTTATAGGGGTAATCCCCTAAAGAATAGGCATGTCTTGGGTGTAACGAAGGAATGGACTCAAAAGAACTAGCAAGCTTCAAAAAGACCCTTCTCTCTCTGAGGGAGAAACTGGTGGGTAACGTAAACTCCCTTCAGGAGGAGGCCCTGGGAAAGAACCGCCAGGATGCGGCAGGGGACCTCTCCAACGTACCCTTCCATATGGCAGACCTGGGTACTGACAATTACGAGAGAGACATTATGATCCACCTCATGGAGAATGAGGCAGAGGCCGTGAGGAACATAGACACTGCCCTGGCAAGGATAGAGAAGGGCGTCTTCGGTGTCTGCGAGGCATGCGGGAAAAAGATCCCCAAGACACGACTTGCCGCTTTACCCCATGCCGGACTCTGTCTGGAATGTCAGAGGAAGGAAGAAACAGAGGCAGGCTAGGGCATGGGACCCTACGGCCGTCTCTCCGCAATAGCCCTAACAGGTGTACTCCTGGACCAATCCCTCAAGTGGGCCGTTTTCCAATACCTTGCTACTACCCAGAGATGGGACATTACCTGTTTTCTCTCCCTGGTATTAAGCCATAACAAGGGGGGAGTCTTTGGCGTTATCCAGGGGGCCAATTATCTCTTCATACTGTTTTCCATCCTGGCCCTATTCCTGCTTTTGTGGGTTTACGAACGCTCTGACAAAGGGAGACTTTCCACTAATCTAGCCATGGGATGTGTATTAGCCGGGGCTGTGGGGAATCTTATAGATAGGCTGGCATATAACTATGTAAGGGATTTTATAGACCTCCATGTAGGTATGAGGCACTGGCCCACCTTTAACCTGGCCGATGTGTTTATATGCGTGGGGGTGGGACTTATGGCCTGGAAGACTCTGGCTCCGAGTAGCCGTGGGCAAGCCACCAAGTCTGGTTAGGTATTTACCGTAGCCGGGGTGGCAATATCGGCAGTCTCAGGGCTCCGGGTAAGTTCCCTGTATTTGGCCAGGAGAGATTGGGTCATCCTGCCGCACTTCCCGTTGCCAACCACACGTGCGTCTATCTTTACCACGGGGACTATCTCCGCGGCCGTCCCGGTTAGGAAGCATTCATCAGCAGTATAGAGTTCGTATCGGGTGAAGAGTTCCTCCATGACGTTGATGCCGCCCTTCCTGGCCAGCTCAATGACCGTATCCCTCGTAATCCCTTTCAAGATACCAGCATTAACTGGAGGGGTGAGGAGTTCTCCATGCTTAACAATAAAGATGTTTTCCCCCGTACACTCTGCCACATAGCCCTCAGCATTCAGCATAATGGCCTCTGAGGCCCCGGCATTCAGGCTCTCTATCTTGGCCAGGATGTTGTTCATGTAATTGAGACATTTTATCCTTGGGTTTAAGGCCTCAAAGTGGTTGCGGATAGTCCGGACGGTAACGGCATCAATTCCCACCTCATAGAGTCTGCTTGGATATAGTTCTATAAAATCAGTAATAATTATTATGGAAGGAGTCTTGCACTTGGTGTGTTCCAGCCCAAGTTTGCCTACACCCCTGGTAACCACTAACCTTATGTAAGAATCCTTTAGGTTATTTGCCTTCAGGGTATTATAAAGGGCCTCTTTCATCTCTTCCTTATTGATAGGGATTTGCAAGGCAATAGCCTTGGCGGATTCGTAGAGGCGGTCTATGTGTTCCTGAAGTTTGAAGACCTTACCGTTGTAAGAACGGATACCCTCAAAGACCCCATCCCCGTAAAGGAGCCCGTGGTCAAAGACGGAGACCTTTGCCTCGTCCTGGGGGAACAACTTGCCATCAATATAAACTTTTAGAGCCATCTGCTCTCCTTTTCTGTATTCCAGATTCAAAGTCGTAAATATACAAAATATTCTGAATTCTGACTACTAAATTCTGTATCTTTTCCTCTTCCCGGCACCTGGTTCCTATTCTACTATCCTGCCATCGGTTATCCCAACCGTTCGGGTGCCCATACGGGCAAAATGTTCGTCGTGGGTAATGATGACGAAGGTCTGCTGGTTAGTCTCGTTAAGCCTTATGATAAGCTCCCAGACACCCCTGGCGTTCTCTGAGTCCAGATTCCCTGTAGGTTCGTCACAGAAGAGGACATCCGGGTCATTCATCAGGGCCCGGGCAAAAGCCACCCTCTGTCTCTCACCTCCAGAGAGTTGGTCCGGGCGGTGGTGGGCACGGTCTGCTAACCCCACACACCTCAGGAGTTCCATGGCCTTTTCCCTGCCTTCCTTCTTCATGGTGGACCATCCAGCACCTGGGCTGATAAGTCTTGGGAGCATTACGTTCTCCAGGGCAATAAAATCTGGTAACAGATGATAGAACTGAAAGACGAAACCAAAATGTCTATTCCTGGTCTCCGCCTGCCTGCCGGGGCTGAGCTGGCCTAAATCCTCTCCCTTGTAGAAGACCTTTCCCGAGGTGGGCGTATCCAGAAGGCCCAGTATATGGAGCAGGGTGCTCTTGCCTGCCCCAGAAGGACCCACTACAATAAGTCTCTCTCCTTTTGCCACCTCCAGGGTAATGCCATTAAGGACCCTTAACGTGCTACGACCCACCTTGTATTCTTTAAAGACGTCCTTTACAGAAATAAGGACGTTGTTGACTTTTTCCATTAGATTCGCCATACCCACAACAAGCTAAGAAGAAGTCGTATCCACCTCTGTAACCCTGGCGCCTGGACGGAGGAGGGGGAACAGGATTACCTCCCTGATAGACGTGCAATTAGTCAGTATCATTATAAGACGGTCTATTCCAATGCCCAGTCCCCCTGCCGGTGGCATCCCGTACTTCATAGCCAGTAGAAAGTCCTCATCTACCTTCCCGGCAGTCATCTCCGTACCGGCCTGTTCCATGAACCTGTCGCGCTGTTCCAGGGGGGCGTTGAGTTCGGTGTAAGAATTGGCCAGTTCCATTGAGGCGATGTACAACTCAAAACGCTGGGCCAGTTCGGGCCGGCCTTCGCACAGCTTGGTCAGGGGACAGAGGGAGGCCGGGTAGTCCAGGACAAAAGTGGGGGCCAGGAGTTGCGGCTCCACTAATTCCTCAAAGAGGTCGTTAGCAATCCTGTCCCTGTCGGGAGTAGTCTTGCCATCCCCATGGGTTGAGAGCCCAAGGCCCTCGGCCTTTTCTATGAGGCCGTTAAGGTCATAAAAATCTACTCCCGCATATTCCTTAAGTAGTTCCACAAAGGTCTTCCTCCTCCACGGAGGGGTCATATCCACGCTCTTCTCTCCATAGGGGATTTGATACGAACCGTGGAGTTCCATGGTCAGGGAGGAGAGCATACCCTCCGTGAGTTCCATCATGTCGTTGTAATCTGCATAGGCCTGGTAGGCCTCAAGCATGGTAAATTCCGGGTTATGGCGGGTAGAGATACCCTCGTTGCGGAAGTTGCGGTTTATCTCATAGACCCGCTCCATCCCTCCCACCAGCAGTCTCTTGAGATAGAGTTCCGGGGCGATCCGTAGATAAAGGTCTATGTCAAGCGTGTTATGGTGGGTGATGAAGGGCCTGGCCACCGCCCCGCCCGGAATGGGCTGCATCATGGGGGTCTCCACCTCCACGTAGCCCCTTTCGTCCAGGAATCTCCTGACACCCCTTATAATTTTCACCCTGTCCAGCGAGGTCTTCATGGTCTCAGGGTTGGAGATGAGGTCAAGGTATCGCTGTCTGTGGCGGAGTTCCACGTCCCTCAATCCGTGCCACTTTTCGGGTGGAGGCAGAAGGGCCTTAGAGAGGATGGTAAAATCTTCCACCTGGATAGTAATCTCGCCCGTCCTCGTCTTGAATAGGATTCCCTCCACACCAATGATGTCTCCCAGGTCAAGGAGTCCGAACGCCTCAAATTTGCTTTCCCCAACCTTGTCCTGTTTTATATATAGCTGGACCTTCCCGGTCCAATCCTTTATATCCAGAAAGGAGGCCTTACCGTGGGGCCTGAGGCTGGATATCCTGCCTGCGGCGCGTACACGTTTGCCTTCCTCATCATGATAATCTTCTACGATGGATACCAGGCTTTTTTGTCCATTGTACCTCTTACCGTAGGGGTCTATCCCCATGGCCCTGAGTTTTTCTAGCTTCTCAAGACGGTCTTGCTCAAATTTTTCCATCACCGGTCCTTTACTACTTTTCCGGGCACTACTTCTCCTGTCAGGAACAGGTCCCCCGGCCTGCCAAATCCTTCGGGTCAGGAGACCCGAAGCTGCCTATTACAAGTTTTTCCTAAACTCCTGTGCCTCGCCATTCTATCAAGAAAAGTAGGGCTGTCAAGATTGTTCGCCAGAGGTGGGGGCGTATGCAGTAGACAGTAAGCAGTAGGCAGTAGGCAGTGGACAGGGTATAATTACAAAATAGGACTAAACATGTCGGAAAAAACCTTCACAAAGGAAGAGAGGTTGAGGAAGAGGAGAGACATTGACAAGGTCTTCAAGGAGGGAAAGGCCTTCAAGGGGGCAATTTTCAATGCCTATGTCCTCAGAAATTCCCTGGGACATCCTCGCATAGGTATAGTAGTTGGAAGGAAGTTCGGCGGGGCGGTGCAGCGTAACCGTATCAAGCGACTCCTCCGGGAATCTTACAGATTGAACAAGGGCCTTGTGGGAGAAGGCATTGATATGGTACTTCTACCTAAGCCAGCCCCGCACCTTGCTGGTACGGGACGACGGGCAGGCTCAGGCGGGTCCAAGGGCATGTCTGGGCGGACCAGGCGTACGGTCCGTGAGGTCAATTTTAAACAGGTAGAAGAAGAGTTCAAGAAATTAATAACTAGGATAAAGAAAGACGGTGACACGGCTGGCACATGATTAAGGGAGCCATTATCGCCCTCATCAGGGTATACCAGCACTTTATTGGACCGATGTTGTCCCCTTTGACAGGAGTGGCCCTGTCACCTTGCCGCTACTCTCCAAGTTGCTCGGAATATATGGCAGAGGCAATTGAAAAAAAGGGGATACTGATTGGTACCTTAAAGGGGATAGGACGTATCTTGAGGTGTCACCCAGTGGGGGGGGCGGGGTACGACCCAGTAGACAGTAGCAAGTAGCTAGTAGCAAGGGAAAAAATTCAACCCAAGCTACTGACTACTGGCTACTAGCTACTGTTCACACCTGGTCAGGTGGGGAGGTAGAGGGTAATTCTTTATAGAAGCCGTCTTCCTTAAGCCTCTTGTATATCTGGAGGCCCTTTTCTGAGGGTTTTATCTCGTAGAAGACTGAACTGTGTTCGTGGCTCTTTTGCCCTTCAAGAAGGCCCGAACTGAGCAAGGCCTCCACGTCGTAGAATGGTCCCCCCAGCCTGCCAAAGTTGCTGTACTTCTGGGTGGCCTGGTAATACTCACATATACTCCCCAGGGTCCTGGCGATGCGCCTGATAGTCTCCGAACCTTTTATAATATCCAGGAATTCTTCGTATGCCTTCATTTCTGCATCCTATACCCTTTTGGTAAACTCTTCCTTTCTACCCGTAATTGCAATAAATTTCAAGGACAAAGATGCCAACAAGTTTTCATGCTACCAATTGAAAAGTTACCTCAGTGAAAACTCTTGCTAATAAAGAATCTTTTTGATAAACTGATAAGCCATTTTGTATGGCCCCATATTCTTGTATGCAACTTACACAAAGAACTAAATTTTAATTGCCCATCCCCATACAAGTCAGGTGAAAGGAGAACTTAAAGGATGACGGGGAGAAAGTATGTCTTTGCCTTCGGCAATGGGAAGGCCGAGGGGAGCGCAGAGATGCGTAACATATTAGGGGGCAAGGGTGCAAACCTGGCCGAGATGAGTAACCTCGGCCTACCTGTCCCCCACGGTTTCACTATCAGTGCAGAGGTCTGCGACTTCTTTTATAAAAACAACCGGCAATATCCCGAAGGTCTAAGAGAAGAGATAAGAGAAAACCTTAAGAAGTTAGAAGAAAACATGCAGGCAAGGCTGGGAGACCCGGAGAACCCCCTCCTGGTCTCTGTCAGGAGCGGGGCTGCCGCCTCCATGCCTGGGATGATGGACACTGTCCTTAACCTCGGCCTTACCCCGGATAGCCTGCAGGGTCTCGTAAGAAAGACCAATAACGAGCGTTTCGTCTGGGACGCCTACCGAAGGTTCATCTCCATGTTCGGCAGCGTAGTCATGGGCATAGAGAGGGAGAAGTTTGAGGCCCTCCTGGACGTCCTAAAGAAAAAGGCCAGGGTAAAGGGCGATACAGGACTCACCACAAAGCACCTCCAGGAACTGGTAGAAAAATATAAGGCACTGTACAAGAAAGAGACTGGTGGTGATTTTCCTACCGACCCTGAGACCCAGTTGGATATGGCAATAAACGCCGTCTTCCAATCCTGGAATAATCCAAGAGCCATAAAGTATAGACAGTTGTATAACATTACGGGCCTCCTGGGG
>JASEHG010000010.1 GCA_030018855.1 Candidatus Brocadiaceae bacterium | reverse complement strand
TATCTTATGCCTTTTTATGGATATATGATTGCCCGCTCTGTAAAACTGATAAAAGATTTAAGTAATGAAGAAGAGGGGGCAGTGATTATGAATTTGTTTAAAAAAATGCAAGACAAGCTCAACAGAAACGCTCAGGCATTTGTCTTATCGCTTCTAATATTTGTAATAGGATTTCAATATAGTTATGTAAGATGGGTTTTCCCTGACCATGTCGGCCCTTATTTAAGAGCTATTGATTTTCTGACAAAAGAAGGGCCTATTAATGGAGGGCAACGCCTGGTAATTTTTGCTGATACAGACCATGGATTCAGGTGGTATGGTAGTTTTTTCGTTGTTGAACCTTTTCAGCCAATAGTTGCTACGGATTTTTTAGAGACACAGAAGAGTGGGGATGTATTAAATTTTGTTAGAAAGTATAATATAACCCATGTTGTTAACTCTCCGTGGAACAGCCCTTGGGAGAGAATCTATACTTATATTGAACACGACGAAAGGCACTTCATAAAAATCTATGAAAAGGAATCACTGGTTATCTGGAAGGTTATCATATAATTTAATTAATAAAAATTAACTATCTTTCTGAGGCCCATACCCCAAAGTGAGTCCAATTAAGGAGAGAGAGATGGAGGTTTTGTTGATAGAACCGCCACCTACCAGTAAATTCGGAAATATGCGTCAGTTTGGCAGCATTGGTACATATAAGGCCAGGATTGCATACCCTCCCATAGATTTAATGAAAATAGCAGGCTACCTGAGAAAATTTGGCGTGGAACCAACGATTTATGATGCAAATACTTTAAAAACAACAACCGAAGATATTGCTAAACTTGTAGAAAAAGGATCGCCCAGACTCGTTGTCTTTACTACCTCAACAACGACACTAAACCATGACATGAAGGTTGCAAAAAGAATAAAAGAAATATCTAAAGATGTTCTCACCGCGACCTTTGGCGCACACATCAAAGGTGCTCCTGTTCAAACATTAAAGGAAAATCCCTATCTTGATATAGCAATTTACGGGGACCAGGAGCATGTGATAAAAGAGCTTGTAATGCAGGATTACAAGTTATCCGAGGTTGGTGGAATTTATTACCGCAAGGGAAGTGAAATAATTAAAAACAACCCCCACTCCTCTGTCTTAAATTTGGACGAATATGGTATTGCCGCTCACGACCTTATAGACCCTAAACTCTATCACGACCCTTTTGCTAAAAGAAGTCCACTGACAATTACATACGGACAAATTGGCTGTGTAAACAAGTGTACTTACTGTATGTCCACTTTGTACGGAAGTCTGAGGTTCAGAAGTGTGCCCCATTTCCTAGAAGAGATTAGGTTTATAAAAAAACTTGGTTTTAAAGAAGTCTTCTTCATTGATTGCGGTTTTACCAATAATCCAGAATGGGCAGATATGCTTTTCAACAGTATGATAAGGGAGTCTATAAACTTAACGTGGTGGTGTCTTTCAAGGGCAGACCGCCTTAATGAAGAAAGACTGGGAAAGATGAAGAAAGCAGGCTGCCATTCCATTGGCATGGGTGTAGAAAGTGTAGACCCAGATATTATAGAGAGAGTAAGAAAAAATGTTGATACCCAACACGTCCTTAATCTGGTCAGGATGATTCATAAGTATGATATGAGGGTTTTATTATACTTCCAATTTGGTCTTCCTGGAGAGACCAGAGAAACCATGCAAAACACACTTAACTTTGCCCTTAAAAGTGGTGCCGACCTTGTTACCTTTGGAACCGCTACGCCTGTCCCTGGAACGCAATTTTATGATTATATCAAGAAGAACAACTACTTCATTACAAAGGACTGGAGCAAATTTGACCCAACCCTTCCCCCAGTTTACAGTTACCCACATCTTAGCAGTGAAGAAATCTTTGAATTTAGTCAATATGCCTATAGGGCATTCTATATGAGGCCTTCCTATGTCTTAAAGCGGTTTATATCTCAAAGGTCTTTTCATGATTTCAAAAATAACATTGAAAACTTTATCAACCTTGCCGGCAGGCTTTTCACCACTAAGGACAATAAGGCGCTTTAATGAGGGTTCTGTTAGTAATACCTAAAAGAAATACTTATTTCATCCTGCCGGCCCCTGACATAGGGGTCGCATACATTGCCCGTGCCGCACTAAATGCGGGGGCCGAAGTGGAAGTATTAGATGCCCATAAAGACAATATCCCTCCACAAAAGTTTAAAGATTTTCTAAAAGATAAACATTATGATTTAATTGCGTTCAAGTGTTTATCCATAGATGTTTATAAGGTGTTGGAATATTGCCGTATAATAAAAGAATACAATAAAGATACTGTTACTGTGCTTGGTGGTCCCCATCCAAGTGCCCTGCCAGTGCATGCCTTGAGGTCGCTGGACGTTGACTATGTTATCAGGGGAGAGGGAGAACTGGGAATAACGTTGCTGTTGAAGGATATGATGTCTTTTAACGGGAGGATCCCTTCTAACAGAAAAGAGAAAATCCCTTGCCTGGCATATAGAGACGACGATACTGGTAGTGTACGGCTAAATCCTATTGTTTTTGAAGAAAAACTAGACAACCTTGACTTTCCAGCATGGCATCTCTTTAAGATAAAGGAATATCCGCAGTTGCCTGGCCCTGCAGGCAGGTTCCTGCCGGTCATTACTTCAAGGGGATGCCCTTCTATTTGCACCTTCTGCTCTTCTGATACAATTCACGGGAGGCAGATAAGAACCCGCTCACCTGAACATGTTATTGAGGAAATTAAGTGGATAGTGAAGAATTTTAACCTTCAGCAGGTGAGCATTTTTGACAATAATTTTACTTTTCATAAAGAACATGTAATGAGGTTCTGCGATCTGTACATGAAGAACGAGTTTCCAGTGAAATTTGACGTCCCCCAGGGAGTGAGATTAGACAGGATAGATAAGGATATAGTAAAGATGCTCGATAAGGCAGGTTGCATATTTATGGGGATAGGCGTTGAGAGCGGACTTCAAGAGACACTGAAGATGGTCAAAAAAGCAACGACACCCCACATGATAGAAGAAAAAATAAGGATGATAAAGGAAAATTCCAGCATGGAGGTAATGGGGCTTTTTATTCTCGGTTTTCCTCATGAAACAGAGGAAATGGTTTTGAAGACCATAGATTTTGCCCTGAGGCTACCTATAGACTATGCCGCATTTACTATATTTACTCCCTTTCCTGGTACTGCTCTGTTTGACCAGATGATCGGAGAGGGATATTTTGCACTTGACGAACTGAATTGGGAAGAGCTTCTTCTTGACAGAGTTACCTTTAAACACAAAAAGATAGATGCGGACAGGTTAAAAAGATTACAAAAAAAGGCTTATTTGAGATTTTACTTTCGTCCCTCAAAGGTCATGTTTTTTGCACGGATAATGTTTCAGGAATTCAGTTTCATGACCTATCTAAGAAGATTCATCTCTATATTAAAGACATAAGGGCAACCCGAAGGCCTCCTAACTTACAAAAACAAATGAGCGAACAGCTATGTGTGGTATTGCAGGGTTCGTAGGAGAAGGCGACAGAGACGTTCTTCTGAATATGATGCAGACCCTTAATCATAGAGGTCCTGACGATGAGGGAATGCATATCAATGGGGCAGTTTGCCTTGCGCATAAGAGGCTGTCAATAATTGACTTATCTAAAGATGGACGCCAGCCTATGAGCAACGAGGATGGTTCCGTCTGGATGGTATTCAACGGAGAAATATACAACTTCCAACCACTGCGTCAACTCCTCCTTGATAAAGGACACACCTTTAGATCAAGAACAGACAGCGAGGTAGTTGTACACCTTTATGAAGAGTATGGTACTGAGATGTTTGAGAAATTAAACGGCATGTTTGCCTTTGCCATCTGGGACGGGAAGCTGCAGAAGCTGTTTTTAGCCCGCGATAGGATGGGGCAAAAACCTGTCTATTATTCCTTTATAAACAATACATTCATATTCGCCTCGGAGGCAAGAGCGTTGTTGAAGCACCCCTTTATCAATAGAAGGTTGAACGTTAAGTCATTGGCAAAGTTCCTCTTTTACGAGCACGTGCCTACTCCTGACTGCATATGGGAAAACGTTTCTAAGCTGACGCCAGCATCATACCTTGTTTATGAGCCACTGAAACGATCTTACCAGGTTGAGCGGTATTGGAAGATAAGATTCTTGCCCAGACTTTGTTTAACGGAAAGTGAACGCTATGAAGCCCTGGAAGAAAAACTCACTGAGGCCGTAAAGAGGCATCTTGTAGCTGATGTGCCCGTGGGTGTGTATCTCAGCGGAGGAACGGACTCATCAACAATAGCCTATTATAGCCAGAAAATTTTAAACGGCAGACTAAAGACATTTACTGTAGCCTTTAAGGAACTTACCTTTGATGAGCAGTACCAAGCAAGACAGACCGCAAACTACCTTGGGACAGAACATCATGAGGTTGCTGTTGGCGTAGAGGAGTTCATAAAGACAACTCTTGACATAATACCGAAACTTGATGAGCCTTTTGCAGATTCTTCCTTTATCCCTGCTTATTATTTGAATAGATTTGCGAGGGACTTTGTTAAGGTGTCTCTCGGTGGGGAGGGAGGCGATGAGATATTCGTAGGGTACCCTATTTACAGGGCTCATGAACTCCTGAAGTACCTGAGGGCAATACCTGCAGGCCTTCGCAAAAAAGTGGTCCTGCCTCTGATAAACAGCATCAGATCTTCATATAAAAATGAGACATGGGAATACAGACTGAAAAAATTTGTAGAGGCAGAAGGCTACCTGCACAACCCTTATTACTGTCAGCAGATATGGCTCGGGGCATTCGGACCCGGGCACCTGTTGAAACTCTTCAAAAGCGAGTTCCATCATGCTATAGGTATGGAAGGCCTGTTTGACAACATAGACTTTTACAGAAGAGATGCGGAAGCAAACGAGGAATTAATAGACGGTTTGATGCGCCAGACCCAACATAAGTATCTCATGGATGATGGCTTGACGAAGACAGACAGGGCATCTATGTACAACGGTATGGAGATGAGGGCACCCTTGCTTGATAATGAGCTGGTTGAATGGGTAAACAGACTGCCTTTTCATTATAAATACAGAAAAGGGGAAACAAAGGTCATATTAAGGAGATTGATGGGCGATAAACTCCCTGAAGGCGTTCTGTCAGGCCGTAAAAGGGGATTCACTCCCCCTATCGCCGAGTGGTTTGCAAGGCATTTCCAGAAGCAGATTAAGGAATACATTTTGGGGGATGATAATTTATTTGATATAAGTTACATAAAAAAACTCTGGGATGAACATGTCTTGCAGAAACAAAATCACCGGAAGCTGATATGGACGTTATTTATATGGAAATTATGGTGTTCGGAGAACGTCAAGTAAACGATAGTAAAAAATGGACGCACCAGAACTGACAGAACGTTTTATAACACTTGCAAGCATGGACAATAAGTTTATAGTCTTTTACTATAAACATTTTATCCTCCCAATTGTCATGCGGCACGTCAAGAAGTCTGACCATTTTATTGACATTGGGTGTGCCGGCGGCGTGCTTTTGACATTACTCCGCGGGGAAGGATTCCAGAACCTCTACGGCATTGATGCGGCACAGGTTCTTCTGGACCGAGTACCGGATAAGACTATACCCACGGTCTGCGGTAATTACCTGAACGTGAAGCAATTTTATTCAAAGAACCAATTTGACGCCGCTACTGTTTTTAACACACTCCATCATCTAGATTCAAAAGAAGAATATTGCCAGTTCTTTGAGAACCTTCATTATATTATGAAGCCCGGCTCAGTAGTTATAATCAAGGATTTGTATGATGGATTATTTTACAAGACTTATAATGCAATATTGCACAGTAAGATTGCAAGACAGGTTTTCCCAAGAGTCTTCGTTGGCCGTGATTTTGTCCAGACTCATGAAACGGACATGCACCGCCGTTTCTTCAGGGAGTTTGTCCCCCATTTTAATAAGATGGTAGAAACTCAGGAGAGATTTAAGATTATAAAGAAGCACTGGCCGCTTACATTTGAACAGTTGATTGTTCTGAAAACAATCTAGATGCTTAACAGACACAAGCTCAAGCAGATAAAACATTTTGAAGCCTTCAAGTACAATGTCTCCGCAGAAGTCTTTGAAAGGGTCAAGAGGTATCATGCCAAAAATGTCTTAGAACTGATAAAGAAACGTCCCGAGCCCGCTGACAGGGTGTTGTATATTGCTTGTGGAACTGGTTACGAGATAAAGCTAAAGTTTTACCTAACCTTCTTTTCTCCTGGGCACACTTTTATATTACAGGGGTAAAATAAAAAAGGAAATGAAACGTGTAATCTTGGGGAAAACGGGCTTAGAAACCTCCTATATAGGGCTTGGAACCTCCGCCGCCTATGAAGGTATAGTTTGTCCTGCCAAGCTAAAAGTAGACGATTATCCCGAACTTCTCTGTTTTGCCTATGAACATGGCGTGACGCTATGGGATACGTCTCTTACATACGGGACACACAAGGCAATAAGAGAGGCGCTCAGGAGAGTCCGGAGAAAAGATGTAGTTATCTGTTCAAAAACGGCAGAGGTAACAGCTAGAAAGGTAAGACCGTCGGTAGAGACAGCACTTAAGGAGATCGGCACAGACTATATTGATATATTTCTGCTTCAATGTGTCAGGAATGGGTTTGACCTCTGGTACAGGTCGGGTGTACTGGAAGCCCTGTTGAAAATGAAAGAAGAGGGCTACATACGAGCGGTCGGTATTGCTTCTCATGGACTGGGGGCCCTGGAGAAATCCCGGGCCCTGGATTTGGATATCATACTCGGCAGGATTAATTGTTCAGGGCATTCTATGGATTCCAGACAGGACGGCCTAAAGTCTATATTTGCGGGCATGCCGGCCATAAAGAAGATTTCAGGGGCACTGCTTCCAGATGCCCTTTTCAAGAAAGCCGCGGCGTCTGTACAGCCGAATATCGCTTCAGAAACCGACAGGGAGACTGCCCTGAAACTCTTTCAGGAACTGCACGGTCTGGGTAAATCTATCATAGGAATGAAGATTCTAGGTGAAGGCAATCTATCGGATGACATACCTTCTGCCGTGTCTTATGTAACTTCACTTCCATTTATTGACGCAGTTGTAGTTGGATGTTGTTCCAAAAAGGAGTTGCTAGAGATTATTGAGGCAGTAGACTCTGCTGTGTCTTACACATAGATTCTCCATATTAATTCTAGGATGGACACAATGAGAGTAGTTTTATTAAATGGTCCGTGCACGCGCAAGTTTGCAAGGACAGGGAGATGGCAGGCGACATCAAGGGGGGCAAGCCTGTGGTATCCCATCTGGCTTGCATGCTGCGCCTCTGTCCTGGAGAACGAAGGGGCAGAGGTAAGACTCATAGATGCCCCCGCATACGATTACACCCGCGACGACACTATAAGAGAAATCAAATCGTTTTCACCGAGCTTGTGTATTATTGATACTTCTACAGCGAGCATAACTTATGATTTTGAGACAGCAAAGCATATAAAGACCCTCCTTTCGCCAGATATAAAGATATGTTTTGTTGGGCCACACGCCTCTGCATTGCCTGAAAACATTATTATAAATGAGTTCGTTGACTTTGTTGCCATTGGAGAATACGACTATACCGTCAGGGACCTTGCCCAGAGGTTGGCCAAAGATGTCAATGAAAGCTGCCGAGGGATTGCCGGGTTGTGGGCGAAGGAAAACGGAAGCATTGTCAAGAATCCTTTAAGACCTCTGATTAAAAACCTTGATGAACTTCCTTTTGCATCTAGAAGTCTTTTTAAACATCTGGACATCCGCAAATACGAACTTGATTTTACCCTCCACCCTTACATGGATATCATGACCTCCAGAGGGTGTCCATCTAAGTGTACTTACTGTCTCTGGCCGCAGACCCTTTCGGGAGGCAAGTATCGGGAGAGGGGCCTCAAACATGTATTTCAGGAGATAGACTTTGTATTGACCTGCCGTCCAAAAATACGAGAGTTCTTTTTTGATGACGATACTTTTACAGTAAGGCATGAACGGGTAAAAGAATTCTGCGAAATGTATATTTCTAAGAAATACGACCTCCCCTTTTCAGCAAATGCGAGAGCGGACGTTACTGATGAAGGTATTCTTCGTTTGCTGAAGAAGGCAGGTCTCAGATGTCTGGTAGTGGGATTTGAATCAGGCAACCAGGAGATATTGGGTGCTATTAAAAAGGGGATAACCCTCGAAGAGATGGAGGAATTTGCGGGGCTGTGCAGTAAAATCGGAATCCAGGTTCACGGCGATTTTGTCATAGGTCTGCCAGGAGAAACCCACGAGACCATAGAAAAGACAATAAAATTCGCACAAAAGCTGTCGCTGAGCACCTTTCAGCTTTCTATTGCGCAGCCTTTACCGGGCACTGCTTTTTACCATTGGCTGGAAAGAAACAACTATCTTGTTACACGCGATTTCTTGCAATGGATTGACAAAGACGGCATGCAGCAATGTGTTATCAGTTATCCTGACTTAAGCAAAGAAGAGATAGAATTGGCTGTTTATGATTCCATAAAAAAATACTATCTCTCCTTACCCTTCTTCAAAACAGCCCTGAAACAAATTTTATCCAATCCTCTTGAATTCAGAAGGTATCTGAAAGGCGGGTTGCGTTTGACGAGGTTCCTCCATAAGCATTAAGGTTGCAAGAAAAATGAGAAAGAGACCTTCTCACGATATCCTTGAATGGATTGCCTGTGACCTATGCGGCGGCAAAAAAGCTTTAACCCTTTTCAGGTGTGATATAGACGAGGGAGAATACCCTGAAGAATTTAAAAACACACTGCACGAGAAATTTAACGTACAAAAATGCCTGGAACAAGCACTACCTTCGTTGCGTATCTGAGGGAACAGCCTTTTTGAACATGGACATCTCAGTGTGCATCCTTACATACAATGAGGAGAAGAATATAGGAGACTGCCTTAAATCCATACTGGGGCAGGAATATCCTGGCGGTGCCTGGGAAGTTCTCGTTATTGATGGCATATCTACAGACAAGACTATTGAGATTGTAAAGGAGTTTCAAAAGACTACAGAGAGAATAAAATTGCTTATTAACGAAAAGAGAAAGATAGCTCCGGGCAGAAACATAGCCATCGGAGAAAGCCGTTATCCTTTTATAGCTTTTACTGATGCCGATTGCATTGTACCAAAAGATTGGCTCTGTAAGCTAAGTGGCGCATATAAAGACCTTTTATACAATAATATAATTGCTGGTGTAGGAGGCGGAAATGTCCCACCCCCTGAGTCATCAAAGTTCACGATGGCCATTGGTCTTTATCTCAATTCTTTCTTGGGTTCTTTTAACTCTCCTCAGGGCAGAAATTTTCCATATGTTAAAAAGGTTATAAGCTTACCGTGTCTTAATGTACTTTATAATAAAAGCATACTGAAAGAGATAGGCGGATTCGATGAAATGATGGGTAATATTTCTGAGGACCAGGATATTAATTTTAGACTCAACAAGCGAGGGTATAACCTTTATTTTATTCCGTCAGTTGCTGTTTATCATAAGATGCGTTCCGACTTATTAGGATGGCTGAAAAATATGGCGTTGTATGGAAAAGGAAGGGCTATTATTTCGTTTAGGCACAGCCTTTTTGCGAATATGTTTTTTGTGCTACCTCTTTTGTTTGCTGTTAGTATGAGCTTGGTCCCCCTTGGATTTATTAACTTATTGTTCCTTTCTCCTTTGCTTTACTTCCCGTTTATTGTGCTTTACACTTTAATAATCTCTATCAAACATAAGAAAATCAACCTTTTCTTATATATATTAGGTATATTCGTTATGACACATTTTGTGTATGCCTTTAATTTATTGTCAAAATCTCTAGAAATCATTTATAACGAAGTCCGCAAGAAGTTAAGCCTTACAAAGGACATCCCTAAATGAAAGTCTTGTTAATCAATCCGCCCTCTGATTCGCCTCAGCCGGTCATGCCACTTGGGCTTGCCTACCTTGCAGCTGCCCTTGAGTGTGACAACGTACTCGTAGAGGTGATTGATGCATGGGCGGAGAGACTGGATTTTGACTCTCTTGAAAAACGAATTGCCCAGGCAAAAGATGTGGGGCTTATCGGAATTACTGTAATGTCTCCGGTCTATCCAACTGGAATAAAAACAGTTCAAGTTGCACGCAGAGCATCTCCATACGCCAAGATAATTATCGGAGGCACACACCCCTCCTCACTCCCGGAACAATGCCTGCAGGAATGTCCTGAACTTGATTTTGTCGCCGTGGGCGAAGGAGAAAATCTTATAGTTCAACTTGTTAGGGCATTGCAAGGAAAAAGCATCCCTCTGAATGAGATTAAAGGACTATGGTACCGAAACAACAACAAAGTAATCACCAATCACAGGGCTGAGCCTGTACAAAACTTAGATGAACTGCCTTTCCCAGCAAGACATTTGTTTCCCCTGGAGAAGTATAAAGTCCACCCGCCTTACAGATTATACAAATCCTTTGCAACAATGATTACGAGCAGGGGATGCCCGTTTCAATGCGCATACTGTACGAAGTCTGTTTCAGGACAGAACTTCCGCTATCAGAGCACCGAGCGGGTCATAAGAGAAATAGAATTTCTGATAGATAAATACAATATAAAACAGATACATTTCTATGACGATGATTTTACCATTAACAAAAGCAGGGTCGAGGAATTATGCGAGGAGTTGATTTTGAGAAGGATTAAAATTACATGGTCCTGTGTAACGCGGGTTGACCTTGTCAATGAAAGACTTCTGAAGAAAATGAAGGATTCGGGTTGTTTTCTCATCTCGTACGGTGTGGAGTCTGGCAGTCAAAAGATACTGGACAACATCAGAAGAGGCTATCACGTAGGGCAAATAAAGGAGGCTTTCAGGCTTACAAAAAAGGCAGGCATAAGGACACTCGGTTATTTCATGGCAGGACTGCCCGGCGAAACATACGAAACCCTGAACGAAACTGTCAAGTTCTCCTTTGAACTTGATCCAGATTTTGTCTCCTGGAGTGTTACTGTTTTATATCCCGGCAGCAAATTGTATGAGCAGGCATTAAAAGGGGAACTGGGGAATAACTATGTGTCCACTCAAATGCGTGCAGAGGATTTAATCACATCCAGCCGCTCCCCCTTTGCTCACGGTCATGCTTATTTTTACCGGGGGGAAGTTCCAAAGGAATACATACTTGATACAATAGACAAATCCTATAAAAACTTTTATTTCAGGGTCGGTTACATCGCCCGGTTTTTAACAAAACTCCAAACGTTTACGGAAGCACTTTGTTACTTGAATACCTTTATTCAATATTTAGGCTGGCAAAAGAAAAGTTAATGTGAGATTCTGGTTCTACTACTATCTGTTGGGCTTGGTCTTACGGTTTTGCTTATATTCTGGGTTCGTTACATGCATTCAGACACACTCATAACAATACCTGCGTATAACGAAGAAAGGACTATCTTGAAAGTCGTTGCTTTAACTAAAAAGCTCTATCCAGACATTGATATAGTAGTTATAAATGACGGGTCCATTGACGGGACCACAGAAATGGCGGAAAAGGCAGGAGCAATTGTACTTTCTCATCCATTTAATATGGGATACGGTGTCACGCTCCAGACGGGATATAAATATGCTATCCGCAATAACTACACCTACCTGGTTCAGATGGATGGTGACGGTCAGCACGATCCAGAGAGCGTGAAAACAATGCTTCCCCTTATTAAGGGTGGTTCCTTTGACGTAGTATTAGGATGCCGATTTTCAGATACCAGTGTTTATAAGATGTCAATATTCAGATCCATCGGCATGAAAGTATTCAGATTTTTCCTCTATGTGCTTTCAGGTCAAAAAATAAGTGATATTACGTCAGGCTTTCAAGCTATGAACAAGAGGGTGTTAAGTCTTTTTGTATCCGATGTATTCCCCTCCGACTATCCTGATGCGGACGTTATATTGCTGCTGTCTAAGAATGGTTTTAAAATAGGAGAAGTGCCTGTTGCCATGTATCCTAATTTATACGGCAAATCAATGCACAGCAATCCACTAAACGTTGTTTACTATGTCTTCAAAATGTTTTTATCTATGCTTATTACAAAGATAAGGACATAAAATAAGGAGGTAGGAAATGCCACTTCGACAGCAAATAGTTACTATTTTTATTGCAGCGGCAATCTTTATCTTGATATTGGAATTGATAAGGAGGCGGAAACTGCTGGAAGAATATGCATGGCTCTGGCTTATGACAGGATTTAGTATAATCGTCCTAACAATCTGGCGCGATGCCCTGATCAAAATAACTCATTTAATAGGAGCAGTCGCCCCACAATCAACCGTTTTCTTCTTTGCCGTTATTTTCTTGATTCTTATATGTTTACAGTTTTCGATAAAGGTCAGCAACTTGACAAATCAAGTTAAAAATCTGGCCCAGGAGCTTGCAATCTTGAAATCAGAGATACAGTTGAAGAAACAAGCATGAAATACAGAGACTACTTGTATAAAAACTGGTAGGCCGTCCTCTCATCGGTCAAGTCCCGTTCTTCCTGTAAAAGCTCAAGGCGCAAGATAGCCTCATCCGCTTTCTCCCATTTTCAAATATCACCTCTAATTTGTACCCTTCAAGGTATTTCGCTTCCACAATATCGTAATACATTGACGACCTCATCTTATTTCCTGCACTTTATCAGACAACAAGAGCCAAAGAGGTTTACCCTCTCCTGGTGTTCTATCCTTAGCCCTCCATCCTGGAGTATGGCCTCTATGTCCAGGTGCTGTCCGAGACCCAGGGCCATCCTGAAGGGGGAGATAAATTTGTCCATCTGGGAGAGCCAGCCCTCGGTGTTGCCTGCATAGTTCAGGATGTAAATCTCTCCCCCCTCCCGACAGACCCGCCTCATCTCCAGTACCAGCCTCAAGGGTTCTGGCACAACGGCCATTGTATGTGCGGCAATCACCTTATGAAACCTCCCTGAGGGGAAGTCCATCCTGGTGGCGTCCATCTCATGCAACTCTACGTGGGATAATCCGAAGTCCCGCTTCCTCTGTCGGGCCTTCTCCAGCATCTCCGCCGAGAGGTCTATCCCCACCACACTGGCCTCCCTCGGATATAACGGGAGGGCTATACCAGTCCCTACCCCTACCTCCAGTATCTCCTCTCTGGGCTTTATGTCCATAAGCCTGATGGCGGCCCTCCTGCCTGGGGCGTACAGCCTCCCAAAGAAGCCGTCATAAAAGGAGGAATAAAAGGCGTATATACTCTTTAGTCTCTCTGCTTCCATAATTTGTGCCGGCTATATCTTTAACATGATTCTCTAAAACGCAGGCTATCCGCCTCAGGCGGAGCGGCTACATCTCTTTCTGATTCCATATCTTCATCTCACGGTTTGTGTTGACGTACTCAGTCTTCAGTTATAAGCAATCGGTTGTCAGTTGTCGGTTGTCAGTCTTCGGTTCTTAGATAACTGACCACTGACAACTGATAGCTGAAGACTGCCCAGCACTACATCTTTCTGTTCCCGTTCCCATTTCCATACCCTGTCAGTACCCTGCATATAGAGTCCTGGAATTCCTTTACGTGGGCTGGGGCTATCTTGAAGTCATTGACCAGTATAGAAAAGGCAAGTGTGTCTCCCCCCTGGGTCTCCACATAGCCGGAAAGGGCGCAGACCTTTGAGATGTAGCCTGTCTTGGCCTTGACTTTTCCCGTGCAAGAAGGCCCTCTTAATCTCTTGTGGAGGCTACCCGTGATACCTGAGACCGGCAGGGAAGAGACAAACGTCTCGGACTCTTTATGCTGGTACATGAAGGCCAGCAAGTCGGTTATCATCTCCGGGGAGAAGCGGTTTTCCCTGCACAGACCTGAGCCGTCTTCCACCTGATATTCCCGTGGTTCGTAACCCAATTTAAACATCAGTTCTTTAATTACTTCCAGGCCGGCTGGGCGGCTCCCCTCGCCCCTCACCTCTGCACCAACGGTCTTGAGTATCTGCTCCGCATAAAAGTTCTGACTCCTGGTGTTAGCCACCGTTACGGCCTGGGCCATGGTGGAGGTGGTACACGTGAGGAGCTTCCACGTCGTCTGGTCTGATTCCTCCGCCCCCAATAACCTTGGCTGGCCAGATACCTTGATACCTTTCTTTCCCAGTACCTCCCGGAAGACGCTCGCAAAGAAGAGGGGAGGATTGTCCACTGGCACCGAGTATCTCAGGGATTTGCGTCCCTGGGGCATCTCTCCCTTGACGCAAATCTCTCCGGAATCGGGGTCTCTGTTCACGTGCACACGGGGTTTTTTAAGGTTATCCGATACATTACAAGAGTTAACGACTTTCAGATAACCACCGCCTGGTTCCAACTCTACCTTTGCCCTGCCGTCCTTGCCAGGCTGGAGGATAACGTCCACACAATTGTCGTTAAGAGAAAGGGCGCTGGTGGGGGCACAGTACCAGGAGAGGAGCTGGTCCTTTGGCCAGCCTGGGTGAATCCATTCCTTGTCAAAGAAAGAGGCATCGGCCACTATGTCTCCCCCTATCTCTTTTACCCCGGCCTGGAGGATGGCCTCTGCCCAGTCTTCCAGGACTGCGGTAACTTTCCCTCCATTAAAACGGCCAGAGATGTTGGGGTCTCCGCCTCCTCGGACGATTATATCCCCGAGGAGCCTCCCCTGGGGGTCCATCTCGCCCCGATAGAAGACCCTGGTCTTGAATTGATACTGCGAGCCCAGGTAATCCAGGGCACTTGCAGTGGTAAAGAGTTTCATGTTGGAGGCCACGGCAAAGAGTTCCCGGCTATTGTGTTTAAAGAGGGGGGTTTTATCTGGGAGTCTGACCACGCTAATCCCTACCGAGGCACCTTTTAAGGTGTTAGGTGAGAGTAGAGGTAAGAGTTGTTGGGCCAGCCCTGGTGGCGGAGCACCAGGGCTATAGCATTGTGGCTCTGCCCCCAATGCCGGTGGCGGAGCACCAGGGCTATAGAATTGTCCGCCTGAGGCGGATGCCCCCAATGCTGAACCGTTCTGGTTCAGGGCCAGTCCCGAATCCACCTTAGGCGGATTCGGGGACAGTTCTTCCCCCAGGAGCGGCGTATGGTAGCAAAAGGCGGTAAGCAGTAAGCAGTAGGCAACCATGCACCACGTAGGGTACATGGCTTGCCATGCACTCCTGTAGTACATGGCATGACCGCGAACCCGACTTGGTTGGCGGTAGGCAGTACGCAGTAAGGAGTAACTCTTTCTACTACCTACTCCATACTGCCTACTGTCTGCTGGGTTTTTAAGAGGCACTGTAGGTACTCTTCCTCTTTTTCTTCTTTTTAGAGACCCCTTTTGAAGGCTTTTTCCGCCGTTTCTTCGGGGGTCGTACTACTGGTTTTTCTATTATCTGTTCAATTTTTGCTATAACCTGGTCTTTATCCAGAGGCATTCCCAGGACGGCAGAGGCCCCTTCCTTGAGGAGGCTGGATTGGTATCGCTTGGATTTTTGTTCTGTCAGGAATATGATGGGCAATTTAGAGAACTGTTGGTGAAGCTTTCTGAGGGTGTCAATAGCCTGGGTGCTGGCTCCCACGATGGCCAGGTCCATCTTCCTTTCCTCTAATATAGTAAAGGCAACCTGACTGCTTAGGGCCACCTCGGTTTCAAAACCTACTAAATCCAGGTCATCCCGCAGTTCATCCACTAGCTGTCTATCTTCTTCTAGTATTAGAATCCGAGCCCTGGTCATTTACGGGAGGGCAGTAGCACCTCCAGGTGCCAAAGAGATGGTGGAGGCGGCGGGAATTGAACCCGCGTCCCAATGCATCTTGGTAAAGGCTTCTACATGCTTAGTCTATCTTTTTAACCTTCGTCACTTTCAGGCCCCAATAGACAGGGTCCCGAAGCAACTAGCCTGACATTATTCTCGCCCGTCCCTCCTCAAGCTAAAAGGGTCGGGCCAGCCTGCTAGCTGTCGTCCTTCCAACCCCGCAGGCAGGGCCGGAGAGACGGGCTGCTAATTAGGCAGCCATTGCCAGATTGTATTCGGCATTTATCATTGCGCCAGGTGTTTTACGAGGCCTCCTGACAACCTCAGCATGCCACTCATTTACCTACCTGCACGGTCGAATCCCTTCGCCCCCCTTTTACCTCTTTAGGGCCCTTTGTACCTCACGCTCAACTACTCTTCGGCGTAGGGTCTCCCGCTTGTCGGCAAGGTCCTTGCCTTTGGCTAAGGCAATCTCTACCTTGGCATAGCCGTTCTTAAAGTACAGTGAAACTGGCACTAACGTAAAACCACGTTGTTGCATCTTACCCAGAATCTTTTTAATCTCCTCCTTATTCAGCAAGAGCTTCCTGGGCCGCTTAGGCTCATGGGCTTCCATCCCTGCTTGCTCGTAAGGGCCTATGTGCATACCATACAGGTATATCTCCCCGTCTCTTACCTGGGCGAAGCTCTCGCTAAGGCTTACGTTACGGCTCCTTAAAGATTTTACCTCACTGCCCTTAAGGACGAGTCCCGCCTCATACCTATCCAGGAGGTGGTACTTAAAATGGGCCTGCCTGTTAGTGGCCACTACATCCATTAGAGCATACGGCCCTTTAAAGATAAGGATAACAAATTCTTACCTACAAAGCAACCGTTAAACATAATAACTTTATCCCAAGATTTCAAGCTTTTTTTCCCTTAGTCCACAATAATTTTTTGTTGACTATACCATACCTGAGACGTTATAAATCTCTAATACGCTGGATGGTGTGCCACAGGAGATTATTAAAAAAATCTCATAAAAATTGTAAAATCTTCTTGACTGGGAAGGATTAAAATTTATAATTACGTCAATTGTTTCTTGTATCTTTTGTAAATACGAAGACTTATAGTGAGCCTGACCAAGAATAAAGACATAAGAAGAACCCTTCACGAGGTAGCCGAACTCCTTAGAGACGTAGAAAAGTTCTTCAGCCGCATGGGCCAGACAGACATTGAACAAAAGGTCCATGACATGGTCATCCAGATGGAAGAACCTTTCTATCTGCTTGTGGCAGGAGAGTATAACTCAGGCAAGTCTAGTTTTATCAATGCCCTGCTAGGCGAGAAAATCCTCCGTGAGGGACCAACCCCCACTACCCGCAAGATTACCATCCTCACCCACGGGGATAGCTACAACATAGAAGAAATCCAGGAAAACCTTTGCCGGGTTACATATCCTCTTGAAACCCTTAAAGATATAACCCTTATTGATACTCCTGGCACCAACTCAGTCTTTGTAGAACACGAAAAGATTATTGAAGGTTTTATCCATAGGGCTGAGTTAGTCATATTCATTACCTCCTCTGACAAACCTCTTACCGAGAGCGAATGTCAATTCCTCCAGTTACTCAAAGGCAGGTGGGGTCGCAAGGTACTATTTGTCCTCAGCAAGATAGACCTGAAGACGGAGGAGGAGCGGAGGGAGATAATATCCTTCATTGAAAAGAATTGCTACAAACTGATGGGCTTTGAACCCAAGATACTCAGCATGTCCAGCGTTGAGGCCTTCAGGGCCAAAGAGACAAAGTCCCCGGAACTCCTCAAGAAAAGCAATGTAGCGGAGGTAGAGGATTTCATCAACGAAAAACTGGACCTGGACGTAAAGATGGAGTTAAAGTACCTCAGCCCTTTGAAGTTCCTTTCTAGCGTCTTTGGTGAACTACGACAGGATTTGCAGGGTAACATCACCCGCTACAACACCGAGATAGCGGGGATAGAGAGACTTGAGGCCCGGCTCAAGAGCAAAAAGGAAGACATGCAGGACTACTGCCAGAAATACAAGGGCGAGATACAGTCGGCCTTTACCAGGTTAAAGGAGAGACTGGACACCTTCCTGAGTTTTCACATGACCACCAGGGCACTCATGGCCTCTTTGTTCTCCCGAGAAAAGATTGCAGACCGCTTCCGTAAAGATTTAACCGGTCTATCCAATCCCCTGGAAGACCTGGACCGGGTAATAGATGATGCGGTAGATTACGTGACCAGGAACAATCGTTCCCTATGGGAAATGGCCCTGGACTACAAGAGCTCGGAAAAGGGGCAGAAAAAGCCTGGAGAGGAACGAACCGGTAGTCTTTCCTTTGAGGACAAAAAGAACGAGCTACAGTATCTCCTCCGCGAGCACTCCAAGGAGTACAGGGAGTTTGACATAAACAAGGAGGCAGACAGGCTAAGGGTAGTAGCCCAGAGTGGTCTGGCCAGTTTTCTGGCCCTGGAAGGAGTAGCCCTGGCCGCCCTGGGAGGGTTTGGTTTCTTCCTCTGGTTCCTTGCCCCCGTGGCCGCCATCCTCATCGGGGTAGGCTTCATCATGGTTCCTCATAAGCGCAAGGCCTTCCGCAACGAATTGCTCAAGCGGGTTGACGTCCACTGTGAGCGCTTTACCAGCTTCATGTCCACTGAGTTAGATAAATTCATAGACAGGGTCATAGAGGACATTGAGAATAACGTCGGCTCTTTCAGGGACACCCGTTGGTCAGAACGGGAGGTGGCTATGAAACACCTGGCAGAACTGAACGAGCTGGCCGATAAGGTGAGGGCCCTTATCGGGAAGAGCACCCTCCCTTAAGAGAATTTGTGATTTTGAGATTTACGATTTTAGATCTGAGACCCTACATTCTAAACCTTTAAATCTCCAGATCTAGAATCTTTAAATCTCTAAATCTAACATTCCTGCCATGTTACTCCTGGGAATAGGTTACGACATCCATAGATTGGTAGAGGGACGCAAATTATTCCTGGGAGGGATAGAGTTTGACTCCCCCGTAGGGCTCCTCGGCCATTCCGACGCCGATGTGGTACTGCACGCCATATGCGACGCCCTCCTCGGGGCCGCCGCCCTTGGAGACATAGGAGAACACTTCCCCGACGATGACCCCAGATGGAAAGGTATCCCCAGCGCCCTGCTCACAGGAAAGGTCATGGAGTTGATAAGAGAAAAGGGGTTCAGGGTAAATAATGTAGACGTAATGGTCCTGGCCCAGAGGCCCAGACTGGGACCCAAAAAAGTAGAGATGAGACAGAAGGTGGCTCAGCTACTGGGTATCTCACACGAGAGGGTAAATGTAAAGGCCACTACCATGGAGGGACTGGACGCTATCGGTAGGGGGGAGGCCATAGCCACCCACGCCGCCGTGACCCTTCTGTCCGCCTGAGACAGATTGTATTGTTCGTAGTAGGGACAGGGTTTACCCCTGCCCTAAGTAGGGGCGAACGGCCGTTCGCCCCTACTAAGACAGCGTATACGTTAGCTTGACAGTCCAGGGGTGGCGGGGTATTATCTTGACACGGAGAGAAGGGGGGAGTAGGGTGCGGTCTTACTCCATAACTCCTACTCCGAACCCAAGGGCTTTTAAAAGGGGAAAAAGGCATGGCGTGGTGGGCTCCATGGACGTGGGTCAGCGGGGATAAAGAGGAGACTGAAGAAAGGCTTATAGAAGAAGAGGCAGGCCCTCCTCCATCGGAAGAGACCCTGTCACCCGAACTCCCAGAGGAAGAAGGTAGTGCATCCTCCTGGTGGCGGCCCTGGACGTGGTATAGGAGAGGTACGGAAGGGCTAGAAGGCCTGGAGGCCGGCCTCCCACTGGAGGGGGAGTTACCAAAGGAGGCAAGACCCTATAGTCCCACCGCACAAGGGCCTGAACTAGAAAGGGGGAGACCCGCCACAGAGGAAGGGTTTCCTAGAATAGAAAGAAAGAGACCTCCAAAGGAGGTCCTGGTAGAAGAGGAGGAAGTGGAGGGTTTCCTCCCGGAGGAAGAGGGGTATCCTGGTGGTCTATATATCTCTGACAGAAAGATAGAGGGAGGTTTCAAGAAGTTTTGTCTGGCCCTCTTCTCCATCTTCCTCCTGCCTTTCGTACTGGTCTTCGGGATAGGCCTGGCCATCTGCGTCTTCCTATTAATATTCCCCATACTCATAGCCTTCTTTCCTGTATTCTTCGTCGGTCTCTCTATGCTCCTCATTATCGCCCCCGCAGCCGTACCAGTACTTATAATCTATATCATGGTCACCGAGAGGGTACTGCTTCTAATAAACTCCAGGGGGCGTCTATTCTCCATGCAGAGTCCCTCTGCCGAAGAGAAGAAGATAACGGAAGAGTAAGGGGTTCTGCACAGGTTTATAGATATAGATGGAGACCTTTGAAAAACCCTACGCACACGTCATTCTGAGCCGAAGCCTTGATCCGCCTTAGGCGGAGAAGGGGAAGCGGCCGAAGAATCTA
>JASEHG010000109.1 GCA_030018855.1 Candidatus Brocadiaceae bacterium | reverse complement strand
GCCAATGACGTCATCAACCCCGCCGCACGCAACAAAAAGGGGTGTCCCCTCTACGGCATGCCCATATTGAACGTGGATAAGGCCAGGACCGTCATCGTCTGTAAGCGAAGCCTCAGGCCAGGCTTTTCAGGAGAAGACAACGAGATATTCTATCTGGAAAAGACCCTGATGGTCTTCGGCGACGCCAAGGATACGTTGACGAAGATTGTGGGTCTGGTGAAGGAGTCGTGATAACTAGAAAAATTATACCAAATCTCTGGTACCTCCTATACTCACCCTCTCTCTTCCAACATCCACCTTATTTTTTCTTTTAACACCGGAATTTCTTGCTTTACAATG
Source organism: Candidatus Brocadiaceae bacterium (assembly GCA_030018855.1). Taxonomy (GTDB): domain Bacteria; phylum Planctomycetota; class Brocadiia; order Brocadiales; family Bathyanammoxibiaceae; genus 2-12-FULL-52-36. Next base: position 6,301 of record JASEHG010000109.1, on the reverse strand, counting down.
CGCCAAACAATCTCCAGGTCTACTCCAAAATACTCATGAATTATCCTGTTCCTGAGTCCAATCATACCTTTCCAATAGACCTTCTGATACCTTTTCTTTACTTCATCGGGTATATTCCCGGAAGCCTCACCAATTACCTCCAGGTTCCTCACCACCGCATCAACCGTCTTACTATCTTTTCCAAATTCGTCAAAGCTTATGTCCTCAGTATATTTCTCAATCTTCCCAATACATTCCAGGATATCTTCTACAAATAGTTTCCATTCTCTTTTAGACATAAACTAAGTCCTTCTCTACATACCGCCACCTATTGGGCTTAATTGCCCCTTTTGATACCAGGTCAATCTTCATACCCAAGATACTTTCCAGAAAATCCGCCAGTTCAATAAACTCAAATCCGACAGGTTCTTCAAACTCTACCAAAATGTCTACATCGCTCCCCCTTTTTTGTTCCCCCCTGACATAAGAACCAAAGACCCCTATCTCTTTCACCTTAAATCTCCGACTCAACTCCCCCTTATGACGGGACAGGATGTCTTTTATTTCATTGAAAGTCTTCATGCCCTATCTGCCCTTAACCGATTGACATACTCCTGGGCATCCTCTCCCCTCCACAAACCCTTTCCAAGCCCGTAAAGTCTGCCCCAGGCCAACTTTTTCTCCCGAACAATGCCTTTCTTTTGCAATCTCAATCGGTGGGCAAGTCTTTCCACCAACTTTAACTGCTCTTGTGGTAGGAGATTCGTAATCTCTTTCTCAATCTTTTCTATAGTAACTCTTTTCATTTAGAACCCCTGCTTTTCAACCCCCCTTTTACCATTGAACAATTGAAAATGCAATTAAATAGGACGCCTAAAGAATCTCCTTCACCAGCCTATCAATCTCCCCAAGTTCCTCTTTCAGCATCTCCCGCACCATACCCCGCAACCTGCCGATGTTCCTCGTATCCCCTGCCCCGCCACCCTTAAGCCAGTGTTCTACCTTGCTACTGCACTTCTCCCCTAATCCCGCCAGGCGGGTATGGACTGAATTTGATGGGTTGAATTGGGGGATGGGGAGTTCAAGGACTTTTTTAACAATGTGGCGTGGCCCCCATAATCCACGGGCCTGCATGGGCTTAAGTCGTTCGTTTACGATTGAAGCGTTGAGTGTAGAGGTAAGATATAAAGCCTCATCAAGTGTTTCCGTTTCACAGAAATAGGTCACATAATCTACAACAGGTTCTCTAGTAACAATTGATTGACCGTTAATTTCAAACCTAACATTTCTATTTTTTGTTGTGGTGGCCACGAGGTTTGTTCCCGATGCATTATAAACAACTCGGTACTTTGTCTGCGGATTTTGGGCAGTCAATTTCCTACGGTAATCCAGCCAGCCGAGTGCGTTAATCCGTTCTGCCTTTGAGCTTCGCCTCCTCGTCCACTCCCCTTCCACCCTTTCCAGCCACCTGGCCAGGTGGAGGAAGCCTCTCTGGTGGGCCTCTCCCGCATTAATCAGCCTGTAGTGGTCTCCCTCCGGCTCAATGGGCAAGACGACCAGGCGGTAGTCAAGGTGTCCAAAGGGTAATAAATCGGTGGAAAGGAGTGTGGCATATAGGAAGTGTCCCTCAACTGTGCCCTCAAGATGTACGTCCCTATATGCCTCCTTTGCCTCCTCCCTTGCCCGTTGGGCCGTCTCAAGGGGTGGGGAGTTGGGGTCAAACCCAAGCGGTGAGGGTTTAACCTGTACGAACCAGAAGGAACGGGGCACGATGGTTGCCCCCTGGGCAAAGAGGTCTTTGTAGAAGCTGGCCTTTTTCCCGCCTGTCTCTTTCTCGGTTGACCAAAAGGAACGTTTACCACGTTCATGTAATGAGAACTTTACATCTTCAACTGTAAGTACTTTTCCAGCTTCAGCAAGTGGGGCATTCTTACGTTCAAGACTACCCTTGAGTACTTGCCCTGCAATTGGGTATTTTATCGTCTTAGTCTCACTCTTTTCTGCTATTGCTACACAGGCAGGGACGTTAAAAAGCGGTGACACATCTTCGCAATCCCAAATCTCACGCCAGGAGAGGTTCTTACCTGTCTCCTCGCTGAATCTGAAGAACCGTTTGCGCAGTCCATCGTGCTGGTCGGCACTGAACAGGCTCCTTGGCAGTACGAAGCCAATCATGCCACCAGTCTTGAGGTAAAGGTCGGCAGTACGCACCAGAAAGAGTGTAGCTACCTCAAGGTGGGTTATGAGTTCTCCCCGACCCGTTAGCAGTCTGTATTCCTTTGTAATCTGTCTTTTCAGGAAATCCTGATATATAGGTTCCATGTAGCGGAAGGCAATCCAGGGGGGATTACCCACCACGAAGTCAAACTTGCGCTTTAAAAAGAGGGGCTTATAGGTATTCTTGAGTATAAAGGCCCAGATGGTGTCACGGTTGGTATCAATGAAGTGCTTTAATGCCTCAGCAATGGCAAAGAGGGCCTTGACAAGGGGTTCATTATCTGTGGCAGGGAATCGCTGTGCAATGAGGAAGTTGCTGAACGGGCCAAAAGAAATATGTTTGCCCTTATTCTGGCGGGCAAACTCCTTCGCTAATTCTATTGCCTGGTCGTAGAGGACGAGGTTTTTCAGAAGAGATTCAGGCAGATGTATTTCACGCCCATCTAGCTCCACACGGTAGCTGGGTAGTTGCATCCATAGTGTAGGTCTTACCTCACGTTCAGGCAGGCGTATTGTATCCGCAAGGTAGATTGGGATTGTTACAGTGCCCGCTTGCCTCTTCCTCTTAAGGAGTTCGCCCAGGGCGAGGATATAGTTAGTCTTGGCAATTATTACTGCCAGGGGGTGGACGTCTACCCCATACACCGAGTCAAGGACGTGGCGGAGGGTGCTGGGGGAATCTCCTAATCTTTCCCGCTTTTCCTTGATGGCCAGATAGAGGAATGTACCAGAGCCACAGGCAGGGTCAAGGAGTGAGCCTTCCGGGTTAGCGTCAAGTAATTTATTGACCATTCGGTGGGCCAGCCAGTCGGGGGTGTAGAATTCGCCCAGGTCGTGCCGTGTCTGTGGGTCAACCAGTTCTTGGTATAGTGATTTTAAAACGTCTTCGGAGAGTTCACTGAGGTTGTAATTTTGTAAGAGGCTGAATAACTGGCGACAGATGCCCACGCCCATCTTTGAAGCCTCACCACGGGCCAGCCAGGAGAAGAAATCCTCCTCAATGAAGTTCTCTATCCCCTGGTCCTTAAAGAGTTGCCCCTCTAACATCTGGATTATTTGAGGTTCGTCTGGCAGGCTTTTACTCTCAGTAATCCGCCTCCACGCCATGAGTTTGGCTAGTGTAGCCAGATAGGTATGGCGTACAAAGAGTTTGTCTCCTGCCACCTCACTACCGTACACTATGCGGAGATATTTCTCCCAGCCATCGTAAATCACCGCAAACTCGCTCTTTGACTTAATCTCCTGCCAGAGTGTCAGGAGGGTGCGGGTGGTAGTCTTGAAGGCATGACTTTTTGGGCCGAAATCATGCTCAATCTCCTCAGTGGTAGGATGCAAAACCTCTTGGCGGAGGAAGTGGCGGTCTAGCCAGTAAAAGACTTCCTCAGGTTTGAGCTCTGTCCAATCTGCCTTTTCAAGCGTTTCAAGGTGAACGTCCTCTGGCGACACATCTTTTGCTTTCGGCTTAGGAAGTATTGGAGAATAAGTAGTAAAACGGACCCCATCAGTGGCGATGCAAAGGTAGGGGGTGCGTGCCTCAGGTGGTTCTCCAGACCAGAGGATTGCAGTATATCGGCGGAGCTGTTCTTCGGCCTCAGATTGCTTTTTGGGGATGTTTCCTTCAAACTCAACAATTACGTTGCCAAACAAGTTGTCCGCCTCACCCTTAAGGAGGCGGTCTTTTTGTTTTGCCTTGAGATATTTTTCAATTCCTGAGGTGTATGACTCTATGAAACCTGGTTCGCGGCCAAGTAGTTCTTGCATGAACATGCCAAAACGTGTTGAACGGGCCGTTTCGTTACTAAGTGGTTCAACCTCCGCCAGGTAACGGGTGATTATCTCCTCCCACTGGCGTATATCGGGGATGCGTGTAGCCTTTTCAGTGAGCTTCGTCCGCTTTTTCATTGTGGAGGTTTTTTCTTTTCTCCGGCCAGGCGGCGTGCCAGTTCAAAGGCCGCCGCAATACGGATGATTTTTACATCCGAAAGCCCCTTTATTTCAAGCAGTTTCTCAAGAGGCTGATTGGCAAGCCCTTCAAGTGAGCCAAACTTTTCTATTATTTCTTCGGCTATCTTTTCTGCGGGCTTCCCAGGGATGCCTGTTGAGATTAAGATGGCCAGGAGTTCTTTCTCTGTGAGACTGCTTGCTCCTTCTTCCCTTAACTTGCCTCCTGGGTGTTGCCATTTAGCGGTCAATTATTGCTCCCCTTTTGAGTAAATCACATCTCCTCCGGCGCCTCTAAGAAGTAGCCGCAACCTTTAGGTTGCGCTGTTCTTACGCAGGCTAAAGCCTGCGGCTACATTTCTTCCGGCGTCTCCATGCCCAATAGGTGGAGTCCGTTCCTGAGTACCTGTCTCGTACAATCGGCAAGCAAAATCCTGGCACTGGTGAGCCCCTCGTTCTTGCTGATTATCCTGTGGTGGTTATAGTAGCGGTTGAAGATGCTGGCCAGCTCTATGAGGTAGTTGCAGAGGACTACAGGCTCATAGGTCTCGGCAGATGAGACAATACTCCTCGGGAAGGACTCTAGCTTTCGCACCAGCAGGTACTCGTCCTTCTCCTTCAGGAGACTAAAATCTACCTTGCCATCTACCGTCTCACCGTATTTCCTCATGACACTGCAGAGCCTTGCATGGGTATATTGTAGGTATGGGCCTGTCTCACCGTCAAAATTCAGCACCTCCTTCCAGTCAAAGAGGACGTCTCGGGTGCGGCGGCTGGAGAGGTCAGCAAAGATTACCGCCCCTATGCCCACCTGCCTGGCTATCTCCTCGGCCCTGGACAGGTCTGGGTTCTTTTCCTGTATAATCCCCCTGGCCCTCTCCACGGCCTCCTTTAGCACCTCCTCAAGGAGTATGACCCGTCCCGCCCTGGTGGACATCTTCCCTTCCTTGAATTTTATCAGCCCAAAGTCCACGTGGACGCAGTCCTTCACCCAGGGATAGCCCATGAGTTCAAGTACCTTAAAGAATTGTCTGAAGTGGAGTCTCTGCTCAGAGCCTACCACGTAGAGCATACGGGAGAAACCAAATTCCCTGGCCCTGTATTCGGCCGCACAGACGTCCCGTGTGGCGTACAGGCTGGCCTCGTCCTTCTTCTTGAGGAGGCAGGGGGGCATGTTGTATTTATCCAGGTTGACCACCAGGGCCTCCTCGCTCAGGGTGGCAAGGCCGGCCTTCTTCAGCCTCTCCACGGTATCGTTGAGCATCTCGTTGTAGAAACTCTCCCCCGTGTAGTAATCAAACTTTATCCCCAGGGCACGATAGACCTTGTTAAATTCCTTGAGGCTCACCTCCTTAAAGTGTTCCCATAGTTGCCTGGCCTCAGTGTCCCCCTCCTCCAGTTCCCTAAAGGCCTGTCGGGCCTGGTCTTCCAGGGAGACGTCATTCTTGGCCTCCTGATGGAACTTTACGTAGAGACCATGCAGGGCGTCCACCGGGTCTTTTCTCAGTTCCTCCTCGCTACCCCACTTTTTATAGGCCACTATGAGTTGTCCGAACTGGGTGCCCCAGTCCCCCAGGTGGTTTATCCCCACGCAGTGGTAGCCCAGGGCCTTGTACAACCTGTAAAGGGCATTACCGATGACGGCAGAGCGGAGGTGGTGGACGGCCAGGTGTTTTGCAATATTGGGGGAGGAGTAATCTATGACCACCGTCTTGCCCTTGCCAGTGGTGGCGTGTCCATAGCCATTGCCCTCCTTGTGTATCCTTTCCAGTACCCAACGGGACAGCTCGTCATGCTTGACAAAGAAGTTGAGGTATGCCCCCTCGGCCTTTACCCTGGTTACAAGCTGTAGGGGCGACCGGCCGGTTGCCCCCACAATGGCCTGGGCCAGTTCCTCGGCTATCTGGTTAGGCGGCTTATGAAGCCTCTCCTTAAGGGGATAGCAGGGGAGGGTATAATCCCCCATATCAGGGTTAGGGGGCTGGTCTATGAGGGGATATATCTCCTTTTCTTCCAGTCCGCCTAAGGCGGATTGGGCCTTCAGGTGGTGGGCGATTTCTTTAAGGAAGGGGTTTGTTTTGAGCATCCCTATATGTCATCCAGTGTTCTGGGAAGACCTCTGCAAAACGAGTAGCCGCAGGCTTCAGCCTGCGTAAAATACGCA
>JASEHG010000108.1 GCA_030018855.1 Candidatus Brocadiaceae bacterium | reverse complement strand
CCTGGACAGCGCCCTCAGGCAACACGGCCTATCCCGCTACTCTCTCCTGGGATGTCAGCCCTTTCTCGTGTTAAAGAGTAAAGGGACTAATATCACCGTGGAGGACGGTACCGGGGTCCAGCAGGAGAGGGAGGGCAACCCCTTTGAGGTGTTGCGCTCCTACCTCAAGACCTTCAAAAGCGTAGGGGCGTATTGCAATACGCCCCTATCTACAAACTTGCCATCCATCTGCAGGGCAGGGGTGGCCGTGGGTTACCTGGGATACGACCTGCATCACTTCCTGGAACGCCTCCCTAAAAATACCGTAGACGACCTGGAATTTCCAGATATGTATTTCGGATTCTATGATAAATTTGTCGTCTACGACCACAAAGAGGGCAGATGTTTTCTGGTTGGGAGAAATCTGGAGGATGGCATACGGGAATTTAATGCCTTTGTCGGGAGTCCGCCTCAGGCGGAGGCCACCCGGTCTGCCCCTGCTAGAAGGAAGTGCTGTATAAAGGGAAACTTTACTAAAAGGAGATACCTGGAGGCCGTAAGGCAGGCAAAGGAATATATTGCTAGAGGAGATATATATCAGGTGAACCTGTCTCAACGGTTTCAGACGGAGCTGGATTGTGCACCCCACGAGTTATACTTGAGGTTGAGGGAGATAAACCCCGCCCCTTTTTCTGCCTATCTCCAGTTTGGGGATAACGTCATAATAAGTTCCTCCCCGGAGAGGTTCCTCAAGGTGGAGTCGGGGCGCGTGCAGACCTGCCCAATCAAAGGCACAAGGCCGAGGGGCATAGACCCTTCCTCTGATCGGAGACTCATGGAAGAACTCCTCCACAGTCCCAAAGACAATGCCGAACTCACCATGATTGTGGACCTGGAGAGGAACGACCTGGGGAAGGTATGTAATTACGGTTCCGTAAAGGTGCTGGAGAAAAAGAGACTGGAGGCCCACCCCACGGTCTTCCACCTGGTTGCTACCGTAGGAGGAGACCTCTATCCTGAATATGACCTGGTAGACCTCTTGAAGGCTACCTTTCCCGGTGGCTCGGTAACGGGTGCACCAAAAATCAGGGCAATGGAAATCATTGACGAACTGGAACCCACCTCAAGGAGCGTCTACACGGGGGCTATAGGCTACATAGGCCTTGACGGCTCAATGGACCTGACCATCGCCATCAGAACCTTTTTAATAAAAGGTCATTCTGCCTCCTTCCAGGTAGGGGGTGGCATTGTGGCAGATTCTCGGCCAGAAGAGGAATATCAAGAGACACTGTTTAAGTCCAGGGCGCTTGTAGAATCCCTTGTCGGGGGTAGTCCTGCCACTCGCGGATACCGAGGATAGGATGCCTAAAAGGCGGAGTAGTCAGCAGACAGTAGACAGTAGACAGGCACTGAACCGTCCCTTCGCTCCACTCAAGGGCAGGTCTGGTTCAGGGCAGGGAAGACCTTTCCTACGGTCCTGCTCAGGACAGCTATTCCTGTATGCTGTCTGCTGTCTACTGTCTATTTTGTTGGCGGTGTCCGCCCAGGGCGTATCGGCCCCTCCCATCCAGGAGGAGAACTTTATCAGGTGGGGAGAAGATGTAATGGAATTCCTGGGTCAACTCCAGGAGGGACCGCCCAAATCCCTCCACGACTTCCAGGAAGAAATGGTTCCCCTGAAAGACGCTGTCAGCGACGAATCTCAAGGGGTTATCCATCAGATAGAGGGGGCCACACTGGCCCTTTGGAAGGGTGAGGCCCAACTGAAGGCATACAAGCATAAAGAGGCCAATGCAAACCTTAGAAAGTCAGCCACGGGATACGAACTTGTCATAAAGGGTCTGTCGGAATCCGCCTCAGGTGGACTGCCGCAGAATCCCTCCTTAGAGGCTATGGTCTGGTTCAATCTGGGACACGTCTACACGCACCTTGCGGAATGGGAGAGGGCAGAGGAGACCCTTCTTAAGGCAATGGGCATACAGAAGCTCTCCGGAAAGGAAAAAGACCTTGCCAATACCTATAATAGCCTTGGCATTGTAGCCTTAAAGAGGGGGAACAAGGCGTCAGTTATACATTACTTTGAGGAAAGCATCAGTTTGGCAAGACGGGCAGGTTTCCCCCAAGTGGAGGCGGCCTCGCGGGGGAACATGGGTGTAGTTTATTATCTTAAGGGTAACCCGAAGAAGGCGTTGCAGTCTTACGAGGCAGCCATAAAGATTCAACGGAAGCTGGGCCATCGCCTATGGGAGGCCAAATATCTCTCCAGCCAGGGTTTCATCTATCACCTCCAGGGCAAACTGGAGCAGGCCCTCCACGCCTATAAAATGGCCCTGAGAATAAATCGGGAGATTGGCAACAAGAGGGAAGAGGCCAGCAACCTGGGCAGTATGGGGGTCATTTATAATTTCCAGAAAAAGCCGGAAGAGTCCCTTGAGGCCTATGCGACTGCCTTAAAGATCCACAGGGATATGGGGCTCCGCAGTGAAGCGGCCAAAGACCTGAGTAACATAGGTATAGTGTGTCAATCCCAGGGGAGGCTGGAAGACGCCCTAAATGCATACAAAGAATCCCTGCAGATACACAAGATGTTACACGATCTCAGGGGAGAGGCTAAGGACCTGAACAACGTTGCAGTAATCTACCAGGCACAGGGTAAGATGGAGGAGGCCCTTGAGGCTTACGAAGAGGCCTATAACCTCTTCCAGTTTGTAAAGTCCCCCGTTGAGTTAGAGGTAGTAAAGGGGAACATCGCCAGGATAAAGGCCCAGTTGGAGGGCAGGGCCACTCCCGATTCCGGCAAGGGGAAAAAGTAGCAATGGGTGCGGAGTCTCCGGGCGCTCCTGATAAGAGGGCTGCCTCACTCCATGTCTTTTTCAACGGTGATATGGTACTTGAGGAAGAAGCCCTGGTCTCTGTACGGGATAGGGGTTTCCTTTACGGAGACGGGGTCTTTGAGACCCTGCGTTCTTACAATGGGAGGCCCTTTCTTATTGAAGACCATCTGCAACGGCTGGCCTCCTCTGCCCAGGCACTGGGGATACCCCTCCGTTACGGCCTTGAAGAACTCCAATCGGCCGTAGAGAATCTACTGAGGCTAAATAGGCTGACAGACGCCCTTATCCGGCTGACGCTCAGCCGGGGCGAGAGTCCCCATTACGGACTCCAACCACCCGAATTACCCCAACCCACCTTGATTATTCAAACCCACCCCTTTCATCCCCATCCTGAAGAGTCATATAGACAGGGCGTCAGACTGGCCATTTCCGCCTATCGCCGCAGTACCACCTGCCCCCTGGCCAGACACAAGACCGCCAATTTCCTCACTGGAATAATGGCCCGACAGGAGGCCGCCAGGAGAAAGGTTCAGGATGCCCTCTTCCTCAATACCGAGGGCCAGGTCTGTGAGGCCACGGTGAGCAGTATCTTCCTGGTGGAGTCCGGCAGGGTTGTCACCCCCTCCCTACAGGCCAACATCCTCCCAGGGATAACCAGAAAGAAGGTCTTAGAGATATGTCGGGGAGAAGGTATCACTGCCTCAGAAGAACTCTTTGGTACGGAAAGGCTGTTCCGGGCAGACGAGGTCTTCCTCACCAATTCCCTCATGGAGATAATGCCTGTCTCCTGCATTGAGGACAAAGGGATAGGCAAGACGGTCCCAGGAAAGATAACCCGCCGCCTCATGGAAGCGTATAAGGGACTGACAGGGCAGTAGGGGCAGGTTCCGCCCAGAATACGGCGGATTTTCAACTTGCACCTGCCCCATCGTTTGGGCAACCGCAAGAGGCGGATTACACATGTCCATATCATCCACAAGAGACAAGGGATTTCCTCTTGCTATTTGCCAGGTTTAGTGGGTAAATATAGGCAGTTTGACACCATCAACTTATTTGTCATTTCTCTTCTTGTGGAGGTGTTTAGCGTGAACAAGGGCCTGGAGGGGATCAAAAAAACTCTCAAAAGTTTAGACGGGGAGATAAGGAAGGAGTACAGGGCGGAAATCATCGGAGTATTTGGTTCTTATGTCCGTGGCGAGCAAAGAAAAGTTAGCGACCTGGATATCCTCGTGAGGTTTACAGAGGGAGCCACTTTGTTTGACTTCGTTGGCCTTGCAGACTTCCTTGAAGAAAGGCTACACCTCAAGGTGGATATTGTTCCAGAGAGGGCAGTAAGGGAAGAGTTAAAAGAACAAATATTTAGAGAACTCATAAGGATATGAAGAGGGATTATAAACTGGTATGGGATGCCATAAAGATTGAGATACCAGAACTGAAATTGAAATTACAAAAAATTCTTACAGAACTCAAAGAGCCATGAAGATTATCCACATAGCCGACACACCTGGGGTTTGCAAGTTTTAACGGTATCCATAACGAGACTCGCACCTACCAATTCCTTTCCTCCTGATAGGGGCCGAAGGGGAGGGGGGATTCCTCTACCACCGGCCTTGCGGGTGCTGGTTCTTCCGTAGGGATTTCTTGTTTCTCTAAGAACTGTAGGTGGAAGAGCCTGGAGTAGAGGTTGCCCTGGGAGAGGAGCTCCTCGTGGGTACCCATCTCAACAATCCGCCCCCCGTCCAGCACTACAATGCGGTCTGCATGGAGGACGGTGGAGAGGCGATGGGCAATGACGAAGGTGGTGCGGTTCTCTATCAGGCGGTAGATGGCCTCCTGGATGAACCTCTCGGTCTCGGCATCCACGGAGCTTGTGGCCTCATCCAGTATTAAAATCCTGGGGTTTGCCAGTATTGCCCTGGCGATTGCCAGCCGCTGGCGCTGTCCCCCGGAGAGTTTTACCCCCCTCTCACCCACCAGGGTGTCATACCCCTGGGGGAGGGAGAGGATAAAGTTATGGGCCCCTGCCATCTCTGACGCCTGGACCATCTCCTCCTCCGCGGCCCCAGGTCTACCATAGGTAATATTATTCCTCACGGTATCGTTAAAGAGAAACGCCTCCTGCAATACCATGGCCATCTGGCGTCTCAGTGATTCGGCCTTTACCCTCTTCAGGTCGTATCCATCCACAAGGACCGCCCCCCGTGTGGGGTCGTAGAACCTGGGCAAGAGGGAGGTAAGGGTGGTCTTTCCAGCCCCGCTGGGGCCTACCAGGGCCACCATCTGCCCGGGGAGGACTTCCAGGTTAATGTCTTCCAATACCTTGCTCCCGTTGGAGTAACTGAAGTATACCCCTCTAAACTCTACATGGCCTTGGAGGGGAGGTAGTTCCACGGCATCGGTGGCGTCTTGGAGGGCTGGCCTGGTGTCTAGCACCTCAAAGACCCTTTCTGTGGAGGCGAGGGCCCGTTGTACGGTGTTGTAGAACCTGGTTACTCCGCTTATAGGTTCATAGGCCATCCGCAGGTAAGGGAAGAAGATGACGAACGTACCTGCACTCATCTCCCCCTGTAACACCTTGTAACCCCCGAAGCAGAGGACAATCACGGCCCCGGTCTCTACAAAGAGTTCTACTATGGGCTTATAGGTGGTGAATATACGGTATATGCGGACGTGGAGCTGGTAGTTCTCCTTATTTTTTTGTACGAATTTTTGCAACTCCGACTCCTGTCGGGCGAAGCCCAGGATTACCCTTATCCCTGAGAGGTTATCCTGGAGGAGGGCGTTGAGTTCGCCCATTTTGTCTCTCAGTTCCCGATACGTACGTCTTATTATCTTCCCGAAGGTATAGGTTACGCCCACCAGGAGCGGGGCGACTCCCAGGGCCAGGAGGGTCAGTTGCCAGTCCCACCTTAGGCAGAAAAAGAGTATCCAGCCGAGGCGGAGCATGTCGGTGATGAAGGTGGTGAGGGGAATCACCAATGCCTGTTCCAGGGAGTCCACGTCATTCACCACCCGGCTCATGATGTCCCCCGTACGACGGTCTTCAAAGTAGCTGAGGGGCAGGCGCTGGAGGTGCTGGTAGAGTTGGTTTCTGAGGTCAAAGATGGTCCTCTGTGCCAGCTCGGCCATCAGGTAACCATGCCCCATGGCAATAAGGCTGGTGGAGGCCTGGAGGATAAAGAAGGCACCGGCCAGTACGAAGAAGGTCAAGAGGGCGGGGTTAATTTCTGGGGACCATACGCGACCTATGTACTGGGATAGGTCCCTTAACGGAGCGGCTAGGGGTATCTGGCTCTTTGGGTGCGGCAGGGCCACTTCTGATGGTGATGCCCCACCACTGGGGGAGACAAGCCGTTCAGCTATCTTTAGTTCGTCCACCGCTACTCCCAGTATCTGGGTGGGGAGCACCGATACCAGAGACCCAAGTATAGAGAGGGCCAGCACCACTAGGACCTTATGCCAGTAGGGGCTGGCATAGCTCAGTAATCTTCGGTAGGTGTTTCCGTGGTGAGCGGGCCGGGCTTGTTCGGTAGGGTTACTCATCTGATTTCTGGTATGCTAATCCTTTAAATAGGGGGTAGAGGCTACCACGCAGGCTGAAGCCTGCGGCTACAGTCTGGGTATGCTAATCCTTTAATAGGGGGGCAGGGGCGACCCGCCTGAGGCTGACAGTCGCCCCTCCTACTTCTTTTACTCCTTAGATACGAACCTCTTGATAGAATGCTTCTTCACGTACTGCCCAGCCTTGGCCATCACCTCATTATGTTCGGGGTCCTTCCGCCATGCCTCTATGCTGGTCTCGCTATCCCATTCAGATAATACCAGGTATTTATTCTTCTCCCCCAGCGGGGTAAATACGCCGAGGTAGATGAGCCCTTCTTGTTTCTGGGCCAGTGGGAGGGTCTTAGTGGCATCTGCCAAAAAATCCTCTTCGGTAGCCGGATTCACCTCAATCTGAAAAACGCTCAAGACAGACATTTCTCTCTCCTCCTTTCAGAATTTTTTGTAG
>JASEHG010000107.1 GCA_030018855.1 Candidatus Brocadiaceae bacterium | reverse complement strand
CCTTGCCAAACCCCACGGCATAGACCCCATTAAATTCTTTAAGGGCGTAGGATTTACTATCTATCTTCAGGGCAGGGGCACGTTGCAACGTGCCCCTACCTACCCTCTCCATTACGAGCCTGGCCGGGTCCACTGCCCCGAGGGCATAGTAAAATATCTCCAGGGCCTGTCTTCTAAGCTCACTCGTCGGCTTCATTGGTGGCATCACGTTTCATCTCTCCAGGGCACCTAGTGTAGTCTAGTGCCAAGATTCAAACCAATTACACCCATTATAATCAGTCCAAGTGAGATTATCTTTAAGACACCTGCCGATTCTCTAAACCACAAAATCCCTACTACTGCTATGAGGGCCGTACCCAGACCAGACCATACTGCATAAGCAACGCTCACATCAATCCTTTTAAGGGTAAGCGTCAATGCACCAAGGCTGAGCCCGTACAGGATAAATACCAATACAGATGGTAATAATCTAGTAAAACCTTCGGACAATTTCATGGAAGTGGTCCCACCCACCTCCAGTACTATTGCCAGCACCAGATAGAGCCAACTCATTGAGCACCTCCTTTGTGTCTAGGGAAACTCACTTGTTGTCCTCCTCTACGGCCTCTATCAGCATATCAAAGAAGTTGGGTATGGCAGAGGTGATTCTGTTCCAGTTTGGAATGAGGGGCAGGCCCGTGGGGTCTTCCAGGAATTGCTCTCCAGCTATGCTAATAGCCTTAGTAAAGGCCTCTACGGCCTTTGTCTCCTGATGACGGTCAAAGAACAAGCCGTTTATGGTAGAGTCATGATTATATCTATCAATGAAATGTTGTGCGGTCCTGAGATATGTGGCCCTCAGGGTTCTGAAGAAGCCCTCTGGGAATGTTGCCCCGGTTCCTGCAAGGGTTCGAAAGAGTACCTTGCTTATGTCTATAGACATCTTCATGATACCAGTGGAGGGGTCTTCGGAGGAAAGGTTTTGGTGCTTGTGGTCATAAACATCTGTTAGGTCTACCTGACAGATACGTCTCTTTGAGCAGTTTTTATAAACCTCAGCCAATACCCCTACCTCCAACCCCCAGTCCCCTGGTATACGGTTTATCCTTGCCAGATCCACGGCCATGGAGAACTCCCCGGCCAGGGAATATCGGAAACTATCCAGGTAGTCCAGAAAATCCAGATTCCCCAGGAGTTGCTTTAACGCCCTTATTAAAGGCGTAACAAAGAGGCGAGTGACCCTGCCGTGCATACGGTCGCTTATACGGCTGTAGTAGCCCTTGCAGAATTCAAAGTCCAGGTTAGGGTTTACTACGGGATAACAGAGCCTAGCCAAAAACTCTCTATTGTAGGTAAGGATGTCACAGTCATGAAGTACAATAAACTTGCACTTATCCGTTGCCAGGATATACCCATAGGCTATCCAGGCAGAGCGGCCCTTACCATCCAGGCCAGCCGAGATGCCCTCCTGGTCCAGGAAATAGTAGAGCTTTTTTATCTGCTCCCCACTGTTCCATATTAGCCTTACCTCCTGGGGTAGGACAGAAAAGAACTCTTTGGCCTTCTTGAATTGGTCTTCAGTAAAGCCTCCCAGGGTAACTACTACCTGTTTGATATACTTTACCTTAGCAATCTCCTGGAGGATGGACGGCAGGGCCTTCCCCTCCAGTTCCATGTATATAGTGGGAAGTACCAGGGCAATGGGCCGAGTCCTGGAATACCTTTGCAGTTCTTTTTCCAGGGCCTCTAAACTGGGCGTTCCCAGCTTATGCAGGGTAGTTATCTCCCCTGATTGGTAGAAATCACTCATGCCAAACCTCCTTTCTCCTGGGGAATGCAACAAGTCATTATCCAGGCAGTAAACAAAAATCCTTCTCTTGCAATTAGATTATAGGTATTGTAAAAAAGGGGGCAAGTCTAAAGATAAATTTTACGATAAATTCCCTGTGTCCTTGACGTAACTGATGGGGAGCGATATAAAGGAAGAGGCAGATATGCAGGTAAACCTAAAGTTTGATACAGCCCTGAGGGAATACGTAAGGCAAAAGATACTGGAGATAGGCCCTTGTGATATCCTGGTAGGCATACCCACCTACAATAGTGAAGAGACCTTAGTTCACGTAATAAAGAACATTTATGAAGGGCTTCATAAGTATTATCCCAATCTAAAGTCTGTAGTACTTATCTCTGACGGTGGCTCCCTGGACTATACTCGGGAGTTAGCACAACAGACTAAGTCCAGCCATGGAATCCCTAAGATAGTTACCATATATAGAGGGCTACCTGGCAAGGGCACCTCCCTCAGGGCAATTTTTGAGGCTGGGGTCAGGCTAGGGGCAAAGGCCTGCGCAGTCTTTGACTCAGACCTCAGGAGTATTACCCCGGAGTGGGTAAAGGCACTGCTAGACCCCGTTCTTACGGAGGGCTACGACTTTGTTAGTCCATGGTACGTACGCCATAAATACGATGCCACAATAACCAACAGCATCGCATACTCTCTCACCCGTGCCCTTTATGGCAAGAGGGTCAGGCAACCCATAGGAGGAGACTTCGGCTTTTCTAGAAGGCTACTGGAGTTTTTCACCAAAGAGTACGTTTGGGAGACTGACGTAGCCAGGTTCGGCATAGACATCTGGATGACCACCATTGCGATAAATGAGGGCTTTAAGGTCTGCGAGGCCTACCTTGGGGCAAAGATACATGACCCAAAGGACCCCACTACCACCCTTGGCCCCATGTTCAGGCAGGTGGTGGGTACCCTCTTCGGTATGATGCCCAAGTATGAACGTATATGGAAGGGCGTAAGAGGAAGTGAGCCTGTGCCACTGTTGGGAAGCCCTTCCACTGTTGAACCACCCCAGGTGGAGGTCTCTTTAGATAAACTGGTAGATAACTTCAAGATAGGTTACTACCATTTCGGTAGCCTCTGGAAGGAGGTAGTCCAGCCTGAGACATTTTCCGAACTGGCAAATATGACGCAGGCAGATGGATATAAACTACATATGCCCACGGAGGTCTGGGTCCACACCGTCTACGATTTTGCTTACATCTACAGCAAATGGGTAAAAGATAAGTACAAACTGCTGGAGATTATGACCCCCATTTATTATGGAAGGATTGCCTCTTTCGTTATAGAGACGGCCAATATGAGCACCCAGGAGGCAGAGGAAAAGGTGATAGAAAAACAGGCTGAGCTATTTGAGAAGGAAAAGAAATATCTACTTAAGAGGATGGGCGCGTGGGAGGCCACAGCGCTGGTTTAATCCTCAAATCTCTGACCGCTGAATACTAACCGTTGGGATTTCTTGACTGGGCCATAGTTTGTCTCTACCTCTCAGGCATAGTGGTCATGAGCCTGAGGGTAGGCAGAGCACAGGCCTCACAGGAAGACTACTACCTGGGTGGAAGAAAGATTGGGCACTGGGCCATTGCCCTTTCTATCCTGGCCACCCAGTCCAGTGCCATCAGTCTGCTTGGCACCCCTGCCTTTGTCGCCTTGAAGCCAGGGGGTGGGATGCTATGGCTCCAGTACGAGTTTGCAGTACCCCTTGCCATGGCTGTCCTTATCTCCTTCTTTATCCCTGTCTTTTACAGACTCTCAATAACCACTATCTACGAGTACCTGGAGGAAAGGTTTGGCCCCACTGCACGTCTCGTCCTGGCCTCGGTCTTTCTCCTGGGGCGGAGTCTGGCTACAGGCGTCAGCCTCTATGCCACGGCCATCGTCCTTTCCGTACCCCTGGGAACATCCTTATCCAATACCTTACTGCTAGTAGGTGGCATTGCTATCCTCTATACTACCATCGGAGGAATCAAGGCGGACATATATTCAGACATTATCCAACTCATTATTCTGTGGATTGGTACCCTGGTGTTAGTGGCAAGTGTATGGAATGCATTAGGCGATGAAGGCTATGCAGTGACAAATATCCCGGTGGAAAGGGTGCAGGTGTTTGACTGGTCCCACCACGGTATGGGCGATGGGAAGACCTATGCCTTCTGGCCTATGCTCCTGGGTGGGTTCTTCCTCTATCTTTCTTACTACGGTTGTGACCAGAGTCAGGCCCAACGGCTCCTCACTGCCCCAGGGCCACCTGTGGTACAAAAGGCCCTCTTTTTGAACGGACTCCTGAGGTTCCCTTTAGTGTTGACTCAGTGTGTCCTGGGACTCCTCCTTGCCAGCTACATTACCCAGAATCCCGATTTCTTAAAAGAGATACCCCAGGGTAACCCGGATTTCTTAGTCCCTACCTTCCTTACCTCTCACGTTATGACAGGTCTTAGGGGCATAATCATGGCAAGCCTGCTGGCCGCTGCCATGTCCAGCCTGGATTCAGCCTTAAACTCCCTGAGCGCCGTAACGCTAAGGGATTTTGGCAGGTACTTCAGGAATGGAAACATCGTCCTTCCACATGAACTCTCCCTGGCCAGGGGGCTGACCGTGGCCTGGGGAATATTGTGCACACTTATCGGATTCTTGTTTAGCAAATCTTCGTCAACGGTTATAGAGTTAGTTAATATGGCAGGCTCTCTCTTCTACGGACCAGTCTTAGGGGTGTTCCTTCTCGGGATATTAACCTCCCGGACAAAGGAGAGGGGTGTAGTAGCAGGACTAATCCTAGGCGTCCTGGGAAACCTCTTTTTGTGGAGATATCTTCCAGGAGTCTCTTGGTTATGGTGGAATCCTGTGGGCTGTCTATTAACAGTAATCTTTGGGGGTGGTATTAGTTTACTCTGGGAAGGCCCAAAGACAATGCATTTACAAGAGTGGTCCCTAAAGGACAAATTTTTCAGACTCCCCGCCGTTTACTGTCTCCTTTTATTGGTATTCTTTGTATTCACGATCGTTTCTTCCCTTTGGCTTGAGGGTTCAATCCGTAGGGCCATATTGCTGGATTAGTCTCAATACAGCCTCCCCCCAACCTGCTGGCCCATTCTCTTCGTATAGAAGTCCGGGAACCCTCACCCCGGGGTCATAAACTCCCCGCAGATTTTTTAAAAGAACGGCCTTATCCACCGCCTTCAGCATTGGGAGGTCGTTGAGGCTATCACCACATCCTATAGTAATCCAATTTATATCTCTTGCATTATTCTTATAAATATCTGAAAGCAGACGTACGGCCCTCCCTTTATCGCTACGGCCGATTACATGGAGAAACCTCCCACCGCTAGTCCACTGGAGGCCCATGTTTTCAATCTCCCTGAGCACAGCCCCTGGGTCTCCTTCCATTATAAAGAATGGTTCACTGTAATGCCTCTCCAGAGCCAATCTTGCTTCCTCCTGGGGCAGTCCCGTCAGCCTTGCTACTTCTTCCGCATTCATGTCTGAAAAACCCCTTGTCTTGGAGACCGTTCTAGCACAAACACTCTCCAGGGCCTTCAACAACACCTCTCGTCTGGTTCCAAGCTCAATAACCCAGTAATCTCCCTCTACCCGTGTATAATCCACCTCAAACCCTTTGTAGCCCACCGGGATGAAAATAGCCCCGCCATTTTCAGAGATAAAAGGGTGGTAGTTATTTAATTTCTTCCGGTAGTGCATAATCTCAGCCTTTGTTTTGCTAGAGCAGAAGACAAGCGGAACGTTCTTCTTCCTGAGGAACTCTAAGGCAGGAGTTGCCCCCTCAAAAGAGTAGGTATCGCAACATAAGAGCGTACCGTCTAGGTCGCTGAAGATAATACATGAATTCTTTGACATATTATTCATAAGGAACAACCTCTGCCTTATTATAAAATATCTCTCTCACTTTGTGTGCGGGTCTGCCTTAGGCATGACTGGCACGCTACATTAAAACGTACCAATCGTAGTAGAGAAAGGGCTTAAGGTCTGTCCCTACATCAATACTCTCCAGAGAACACCTCCTCCGCCGGGCCGGTCATGTAGACCTCTCCTGATTTGGCCCATTCCAGTTCCAAATCTCCCCCTGGCAGGTGGGCGAGGAGCTTCCTGGAGGTCTTTTTGTTGAGCACCCCTGTCACACACACGGCGGAGGCCCCGGTGCCGCAGGCAAGGGTCTCCCCTGAACCTCTCTCCCACGTCCGCATCCTTACCTCTCCACGTCCCATCACCTCCACAAAATGTACGTTTATCCTCTCAGGGAAGGCCTTGTGATTTTCAATTAGTGGGCCGTAATAACTCACGGGAAAATCTCTGACACCTTCTACGTATATCACGCAGTGGGGATTCCCCATGGAGACACAGGTAATACGGAAGACCCTATCCTCTACGCTCAGGGGTTCGCCTATCACCCTTGTATTCTTCCCCAACATGGGGATGGACCTCCTTAAGAGTTTGGGTCTGCCCATGTCCACCCTCACCTTTTGAACCCTTGAACCTTGAACCTTTAGACTAACGGTCTTTATCCCTGCCCTGGTCTCTATACTCATCCTTCCCTTTTTGGACACGAGTCCATGCTCGTAGGCATACTTGGCCACACAGCGTATGCCGTTACCGCACATCTGGGCCTCACTGCCATCGGCGTTAAAGATACGCATCCCCACGTCCGCCTTTTTGGAAGGGGTTATTAGTATCAGTCCGTCCCCGCCGATCCCGAGGTGTCTATCGCTTACTTTTCTAGCCAACCAGGAAGGATTTTTTACCTCCTCCTCAAGGCAGTTCACGTAAACGTAGTCATTACCAATACCGTGCATCTTGGTGAATCTCATGGGAGTCCTTCCAAAGTCAGGGAGCAGGGTGTGGGGGGTAGGGAGTAGAGGATAAAATCTTGCTACTCCCTATTCCCTCTCCCCTAGCTCCAGGGGTGGTAAGGGAACAGAGTCCCCTTACGAAATCTCTGAAAAACGCCCAAAATGTCATTCCTTCGTCCGCCTGAGGCGGATTCAGGATGGCGTCTGAGGGAACGAAGCCGAA
>JASEHG010000106.1 GCA_030018855.1 Candidatus Brocadiaceae bacterium | reverse complement strand
TTGACTTACCGGGGAAAAGGTAATATACTGTGAAGGTGTAATTGAGACTCATTTGCACGAACTGCTGATCCCTCTTTGCAGGGGTATGAAATGTTTAAAAAAAAATCAAGACCACAAAAAACGGGGCCACATGCCCCCTCCATCGCCCTGGTGGGGAACCCAAACGTAGGGAAGAGTGCCATATTTAACCTCCTTACTGGGAGCTACGTAATCGTCTCCAATTATCCGGGGACTACGGTGGAAATATCCAGGGGTACTTGTAAGGGGATAGATGGGAGGGTAGAGGTGATAGACACCCCGGGGGTCAATAATCTCATCCCCCAATCCGAGGACGAGAGGGTGGCCAGGGACATCCTCCTCCGGGAAGGGCACAGGAGGGTCATCCAGGTGGCCGATGCCAAGAACCTCCGCAGGGCACTGTTTCTCACCTCCCAGTTGGCTGAGATGGGCCTACCCGTGGTCCTTGACCTCAACATGTGGGATGAGTGCCTGGAACGGGGTATTAGCATAGACACAGGTAAACTGCAGTCCCTATTGGGTATCCCGGTGGTCAGGACTGTGGCCACTGAAAAGCAAGGTATAGGGCATCTTTTAAATGTACTACCCCAGGCGGATGTTCCTTCGCTCAAGGTGGATTTCGGACGGGAGATTGAGGAGGGCGTTTCCAGGATAGAGCCCCTTATCCCCAATGGGTACCCCAGGAGGGCCATGGCCCTCATGCTCTTGTCCGGGGACTTCACTGTGGCAGAAAAATTGGGCTACTCAAAGACCGTACAGGGAGAGGTCTCTAAGATACGTAACTCTATCCAGAGGAGATTCAGCGACCCGCTTAGCTATGCAATAAACCGCATCAGGGCGGCCTATGTGGAAAGGCTGTTCCGTGAGACCGTATACACGGCCCCAAAGCGGATAGAGTCCCACCCTTTCCTGCGGGCCTCTTTCTTCTTCTTTTTTGTACCAGTCCTTGCCTTCGCCCTGGGCTACAAAATCATGGATATGCTCCTCTTTTTCTTTCAAGGGCACCTCTCCTCCGCTCCCCCCCTGGGGCTGATTCTCAAGTTAGTCAGTGGAATGGCGTCCTGTATCCTCTTTTGTCTCCACCTGTACCGTAAAGACCTCAGAACTAAGCGTACCATATCCGAGGTACTGGGAGACCTTACCATGCACCCTGTTGCCGCCTACCCCATACTCATCACCGCCCTATGGGCAATCTACAAGCTGGTAGGGGTCTTCGGTGCCGGGGTCTGCGTGGACTTTATGGAGAAAAAGGTCTTTGGATACGCCGGTACGCCCTCCGGGGGTTTTGACCTCTGGTTCCCCGTACCCTTTGCGGGAAGAGACGTTACCCTTTTCCACGTCCCCTTCAATGGGATAAACTACTACCTGGGCTTACTGGGACAGATGCTAGTCAGTCCGCAGAATCTGGGCTACCAGCTGTTCCTGGATGGTCAGGCAGGACTTATACAGGTAGGTCTGACGTATGCCATAGCCATTGTGTTCCCCATAGTGGGATTCTTCTTCCTGGCCTTTGGCCTTATGGAAGATAGTGGGTATCTCCCCCGCCTGGCAGTGATGCTGGACAAGCTGTTCAAGAGGATTGGCCTGACGGGGAAGGCCGTCCTGCCCATGGTCCTCGGCCTGGGTTGCGGCACCATGGCCACGCTTACTACGAGGATACTGGACACCAGGAAAGAGAGGATAATTGCCACCCTCCTTATGGCCCTGGCCATCCCATGTTCAGCCCAGCTAGGGGTCATTGCCTTTGTAATGGGGAGTATTTCCGGGTTTTATTTTGCCCTTTACGTATTTATTATCGCCTTCCAACTCATCCTGGTAGGTTTTGTGGCCTCAAAGATACTGCCCGGGGGACGCTCTGACTTTATCATGGAGGTGCCCCCTTTCCGTTGTCCCCAACTATATAATATCCTGTTGAAGACGGCCTATCGGGTCAAGTGGTTCCTGCGTGAGGCCGTCCCTCTCTTCCTCATGGGGACGCTTGCCCTATTTATCCTCAGCAAGACAGGGGCACTAAAATACATTGAACTGGCCGGAAGGCCGGTGGTCAGTAACTGGTTAGGGCTCCCTCCGGAGACTGCGGAGGGATTCATCCTGGGCTTCCTCAGGAGGGACTATGGGGCAGTGAGCCTCTTTAAGGCCCTGGAGAGGGTTCATGGGAGTGTGGCGGCCGAACCTGTCCAGCTCCTGGTGGCCCTGGTGGTCATCACCCTTTTTGTCCCTTGTCTGGCCAACTTTCTGGTTATAATCAAGGAGAGAGGGATTGCCACGGCGGCCCTCATTATAGGTTTTATCGTCCCTTACGCCTTCCTGGTGGGAGGCATACTGAACCTCATTATGAAGGCCTTTTAGTTGGACTATGGACTTTTGACCATAGACTATAGACTAAAAAGTCTAAAGTCCAAAGTCTAATGTCTAGAGTCTAAACATGACAGAACCGAAGATAGAAGAAGTCCTGGAACATATATGGACCCATGAAGAGGAGTTTGGGAAGAGGGCCAGCAAAGACATGCTATCTCAATGGATAGACCCCCGGGTAGCGGACGCCGTCCTCCAGGACATGTTACGACAAAAACTCGTCCACATGTACAACTCCCTCATCGTCCTCACGGCCACAGGCAGGAAAGAGGCAGAGCAGGTGGTCAGGCGTCACCGTCTGGCAGAAAGACTCCTGAAGGATATACTGGCGGTGAAACACGACACCATGGACTCCAGCGCCTGTGAGTTTGAGCACTTCCTCAATGATGAGGTCACCACCAGTATATGCACCCTGCTGGGTCACCCGGTGAGGTGTCCCCACGGAAAGCTCATACCCCCGGGTGAGTGCTGTCAGCGGGCAAAAAAGGTACTCAGACCCCTGGTCCTGAGCCTGCTGGAACTCACCCCAGGAGAGGAGGCAAAAGTGGCCTACATAACCACTGAACACCACCCCAGGCTGGACAGGCTCTCCTCCATGGGGCTACTCCCAGGGACCGCCATCAGGGTGCACCAGAAACAGCCTACCCTAGTCATCCAGATGGGGGAGACCCAGCTTGCCCTGGATGAAGACATAGCCAGGGACATCTACGTCCGCCGCAGTCATTGAGATTGTAGGGGCACGTTGCAACGTGCCCCTACAGGCCGTATCTGTAAACTCCACATCCAGGTAGCCGTTTCTCCTTGACAGAAGCCCTCCCGTATGCTATCTTTTCTCCCAGCAGGGTGGCAAGTTCTTTGAGACAATCTGCGCTAATATGATAACCCTATTTCTCCTCCTCGGTAGTGTTCTCTTTTTACCCCCCCTAGCCCAGGCCGAAGACAAGAGTGATGTAATCCAGAAGACCGACATACTCTTTAAGACCGAGGCTAAAGAATCTCCGAAGGCAAAGAAGCCTACTGCCCAGACGCCCAGTTCGCCTCAGGTGAGTAATGCCCAGACGCCAGGTGGTGTTACCACCCACAAGACGTCCCCCCCTCAGATGGTAACTCCCAGCCAGCAGGCCAAGGAGGTTACTAAGAAGGCGAAGACGTCTGAAGCCGCCCCCCCTAAGACCACTCCTAAAGATACGGCCAAAGACACGACTAAGGCTACAACTAAAGATACAGCTAAAGACGTAGCTAAAGGCACAAACCCTGGCCCTGGTTCTGTACCGTCCGCCGGAGGGTCTAGCCATGACAGGGGAGAAGCCGTTGATACAAAGGCATCCACTCCAGCCCCCTCTCATGGGGGAGTAGCCCAATCACCTCCGGCAGGGGCGCCACTACCACCTCTAGCCAGCAGGCCCGAGGTGACCACCTCATCCGATACCAGGCAAGCGGACGTCTCCACCAGTCCCTCGGAACCTATAGTGGCAGGACCACTCCGGTCGCCCAGTCTGCCTCAGGCGAATCCCATCCAGGCACTTGGTGTTGCTACCACCCCAGCAGTGGCAGGGCCAATCCTGACAAAGGAAGTCGCCTTCCTCCCGGGTGCTGCCGTCTTGCCGGCATCTACTACGGCCAGCCAGTCCACCCTCCAGGAAACCCTTCAGCAGGCCTACGAATGTCTACAGAAAGACAAGAAATACGATGCCAGAAACCTTTACTCCCAGGCCCTTTTCATGGAGACCTCCGAAGAAAGGCGCCAGCTCATTCGCAGGCACCTGGAGGAATTAAATAATGCCCTTGTCTTCTCCGCCGCCACCAGTCCCGATTTACTGACGTATAACGTACAGCGTGGTGACAACCTTGTTAAGATTGCGAAACAGCATAGCACCACGGCAGAACTCCTCATGAGACTTAATCGGAAGTCCTCCCCACTACTGCGTGTTGGAGAGCCATTGAGGGTATTGAAGGGAAAGACTGGTCTCCTGGTGGACAAGAGTGACTTCACGCTGACCCTCCTCCTGGATGGACATTACCTGAAGCAATACCCGATAGGGCTGGGAAAGAACGACAAGACCCCGGAAGGGAGGTTCATCGTTGAAATTAAGATGAAAGAACCCACCTGGTTCTCCCCGCTGGATGGTAAGGTCTATGCCTATGGGAGCCCCGGGAACATGTTGGGTACCCGTTGGATGGGCTTCCAGAATCAACCTGGCCTCAGTGGATACGGCATCCACGGTACTACCGAGGCTGATAGCATCGGCACGGAATCCTCCAATGGGTGCATCCGCATGCTTAGCCAGGACGTGGAGGAGCTCTACGACTACGTAACGCCAGGTACGGAGGTGATTATCCAGCGATAGAACGATGTGAGACCTCTGAAAAACCCTACTTACATGTCATTCTGAGGGAACGAAGCCGAAGCCCTGAGCAGAGCGAAGGGGAAGCGACCGAAGAATCTCTTATGAGTAGGGGCGAACGGCCGTTCGCCCCTACTTCGCTTCGCTCAGAATGACACACAGCGTTGGGATGACTTTTCCAGAGCTCTCAATCTCCTGAATTGTTTCCACTGAAGTGAAAGCCCCAAGGGCGTCCTTTGCAATCTCTACTAAAACTCCTTTACAGGCGGTATGATAAGGACTATAAGGGTCAGCGGCATAAAGGAAGATATTGGTGTCCAAGTAGTAAATCGTCATTGGACAAGATGGGTTTTTACTATGATTGCCTTCATCTTTTTCCAGGGACGGGTCTTAACTCCTATGCTGGCTATATCTTCCACCAGCTTGAGTTTTTTCTCCTTAGTCAGTTCAGCCTTCCTGCCCTTTACCATCTCTTTGACCTTTACGGGTATGCCTCGGAAAGAGCGGGTCGGTGCGTTTCACGCACCCTACATTACTTAGGGAGTGGCTTCACAATCTTCTCTATTCTCCCAGGCATCGCTTTACCTTACGTATCTAACTGGGCGGGGGCAAGCCCCGCCCCTACATAAATTTTCCCAGGCATCGCTTTACCTTACGTATCTAACCGTTGAAGTGGGGCGGTGCGTTTCACGCACCCTACACAACTAAACCGCTTCATGGATAAAAAAAGAGAGGAAGGCATTTGACCGTTCCTCTCTTTTCTTTTAATCAAAGACGTTTTATAAGAAACTATTCATAGTGGTCTGGGACCCAGACCTTTTCCTCGTACTCCTCCCAGTAACCACCAGGTACAGTCCTTTCTTCCATATGGCCCTCTATGCGTTTGTCTCCCTCCGTATGCTCGGGGACATAGACTTTCTCTATCTTGGTGGTATCCACCCACCTTTTATTCTTATTGTACTCCCAGTGGGCCTCCACGAATTTCTTTCCTCCAGTGCCACTGGCAGTCCCAGGGGCGGCGGACTCAGGAGACGTGGCCTTCTTGGTGGCCTCCAGTTCCTGCACCTTCTGTTTTAACTCCTCTAACTCTTTCTTGTCATCTTTCCTCTGCATCTCGTCTCCGACGGTCTTACCGATGAGGGCACCACCGCCCGCTCCTATAGCCGCACCAAGACCGGGGGCGCCAAAGGCCGAGCCTATTGCGGCACCCATGGCGGCACCGCCCAGGGCACCAGCGCCTGCACCTGTAGCCCCTTTGTGCTCCGACATACTTGCACAGCCAGCGCCCACAAAGGCTAACGCCAGAAGGAAAATAATTAAAGAGTTTTTTCTCATCCTTACGCTCCTACCTTAGACATGTCTGTATAGGGGCGTATTGTCGTGCCTTAGGCAGATTCGCCGTGGCGAACAATACGCCCCTACAACCTATTCCGGGAGCCAGACCTCTTTGAACTTGCCACTGCCCGCCGGGTCTTCAATCATGCTCCTCTTGTACCAGCTACCGTCTATGAGCTTCCTGTCTGCAGAGGCCTCTGGAGCGGCGGCCTTCTGGGTGGCCTCCAGTTCCTGTACCTCCTTTTTGAGTTCATCCACTTCCTTCTTGTCGTCTTTCCTCTGCATCTCATCGCCTACGACCTTACCGATGAGTGCACCACCGCCTGCGCCGATAGCGGCACCAAGACCGGGGGCGCCAAAGGCCGCCCCAATACCGGCACCCAGGGCGGCGCCACCGGCCGCACCTACACCGGCCCCAGCCGCCCCCTTATGCTCTGCCATGTCTGCACAGCCAGCGCCCACAAGGGCTAACGCCAGGAGGAAAATGATTAAAAAGTTTTTTCTCATCTCATATCCCTCTCAATTTGCCTTTATAATTTTGTTATTCTGGGAGCCAGATCACGTTATATTTACCACTGCCTGCGGGTTCCTCAACGAAGCCCTTCTTGTACCACTTGCCGTCTATAAGCTTTCTGTTTGCAGAGGCCCCTGGAGCGGCGGTCTTCTTGGCGGCCTCCTGTCCCTGGGCCTCCTTCTTTTTATTATGCTCCCGCTCTACGACTTGACCAATAGCGGCGGCCGCACAACCATCCCCTGCAAGGGCTACTGCCAGGAGGAAGACACTCAGGAGGTTTTCTCTCACCCCTTACGT
>JASEHG010000105.1 GCA_030018855.1 Candidatus Brocadiaceae bacterium | reverse complement strand
ACAAGGTTCTGATGTGTGGTCTCGGATACAAGAATCCGGGGTCTCACCAAAAAATATAGGGTTTGTTGGTAATTCAGACGGTACTTATGATATTGTTTTCAATTCACAAGAAGGAACACCGACAGGCACACAGGAGATTTCTTCTTCTCTGTCCAGGTTTCAGCAACTTGCTGGGCCTACCCCAGTATCTCAGACTCCACCACCGCAGGCGTCTCAAGAAAAGACCAGTTTTTTGACCGAAGGATTGTATAATGCAGTCAAAAATTTAATGGGTGAAGCGTCCAAACAAGGACTTGCCCCTATATTCAGAGGCGGTATCGGCGGGGATTTAATGGGGTTTGCCCCGATACCTTCGGATGAAAAAGGGATTCTTGGATTAAGAGATTTCTTTTCTGGACTTAACCAACCCCAACCTGCCCAACAAGCAAGTCTACGGGAGAAGACAGACCAATATAATAAGTTTCAGATTGAGCAATTATTCCCCAATGAGTCCCTAAAAACCGCCGTATCCGAGGAGACAAAGAAAAAGATTGGGGTTGAATTGCCCAACTTGCCCATATCTGTAATGTTTGGTGCAACACTTGGCGGACTAGAAATATTTAAAGACATCTTAAAGGGCCAGAAATTGCCCCAGGAACGGATACAACAAATTCAGGAGCAAGTCGCACAGGTAGACGAACAGATTGGAGCGTTGCAATCGGTATTTACGCCACGACAACCCCAGGGCAAACTACGCTTATTTCCTGAGTTTGCTTTTCCGTTTATTCCTTATGAACGATTTGGATTTGTACCAGGTTTAAAAAGAAGCGGAGGGTAGGTAGACGGGACATGCCACTAACAAAGACAGGCAAAAAAGTGTTGCGGCGAATGACCAAAACTTATGGTAATAATAAGAAGAAAGGTAAATCGGTCTTTTATGCCTCTATCAATAAGAAGAAAGCAGGTTCAAGTAAGTGGCACGGCAAGAGGAAGACTAAAAAAAGGAGGAAATAGCCCATGCCTTTAGGATTCGGCACATCATTCGGTAACGCCTTTGCCCAGCAGACGGCACAGGCTAATCCGTTTCAGTCAGCCATAAACTTCGCCATGCAGCGGAATTTACAAAACCAACAGCTACAACAGCAATTCCTGGCAGCGATGGGCATAGACCCCTCCAGGACACAATCTGCCCCAGGGTTGGCTGGTGGGTTTGGAAAGACCGTGTATGGCCCAGGAGTATTTCAGGATGTTTTGGCACAGCAACAGAATATTAGAAGTACCCAAGGGGCAACACGAGCACAGCAAGCATTTGAGAACCAATTAAAACTGCAAAAGGCAACGACTGAACAGGCTCAGGCTTCTACTCAGGCATCAAGAGATGTTACTTCTGCACAGAGTGAGGCGGATATGGCTGATTTAATGAAGCGTCTTATCGGAGAAGTTAAGACTCCAGAGGATGCGGCACGAGCACTCATGTTAATAAAAGGGCAAGGAGGTTCACTCTCCAAGATAAAACCAGAAGAAATCTTGGCGATTGATAAGAAGTATGACGAACTAAACAAAGTAGCAACTAAAGAAGCAACAATACGAGCCAACGAGCATCGTAGGGGGGCAGAGAAGAAAGAAGCCGAAGGAAAGGACACCAATGTTAATGATTGGCTCACTCCGCAGGAAAGAGAGACTGTTCGTCAACTTGTGGCAGAAAAAACCCCAAGGGAAGAAATGTTAAGTATGTTGATAAATAACAATATTCCTGTGGACAAGCCCGCCGTAGCGGAATGGCTTGATAGCTTGTTCAGTGCCAGAGAGTCAGCAGGCAAAAAGGTAACAATAATACCCAAACCCAAAATAACTTTGGCTGAGGAGCTGAGGGCCAAAAAGGCCAAGAGAGCCGAGTCCGCCAGCAGATAATCAATGGCAGACATCTTTGCACAAAGAGCCTATGGTGGGGAATCACGGGCCAAAGCAGGGGATAGATTCTCCGAACTTGCCTACGGGTCTGACAAGCAGGCTGGCCTGACTATAAAGCAGGGCAAGCAACTACTCAAGGCTAAGCAGGAAGAATCTGAACTGCTCTCCCAATTAGAAGCCGTGGGGGAGAGTCCGTCCACCGCACGCAAGGTCTTCGGCCCCTTGTTATATCTAGCTCGCCAGGTATCCCGTCCCTTCTTCGCCACTACTGCCACTCTTGAGACTATGGTCAAACAGGCCAAGGGCGGCGACATTGATATAAAAGAATTAGGGAGGAGTGTCAAGGCTGGATTCCTGCTGGAGCGTGAAGTATCACCGTCGGAGATATTAGAGGCCGCAGGCGTACCAGAACTGGGTAAACACCGAGTTCCTTGGGTTGGATTTGAATTTACTGGCAGGGGACTCATTGGTCTGCCACTATGGGTATTTGCAGACCCGCTTACCTATTTGCCTATTGTGGGTTGGGCGGCCAAAGGTGCTAGAGTAGGGGCGACCGGGGCAAGGGCAGTATTGCCCAAAGCTGTTACCTCTCAAGCTGTCAAGGCAGGCATGTTTGCCAAGGATGTGGGTGTCGGTATTTTCCGCCCTGAGTCCACGGGAATTAGGGGATTAGATGTGATTAAGGGTGCGCACATGGAACAGAGTCGCATAGGGGCAATGCAGGCTCAAGAGGTCAGGACTTATATTGATGACCTCATAAGTACGACAGCCAAGGCTCATAAGGTTAAGATAGGCAAGGCTGAACGCTCTCAAATAAACAATGCAGTAGAACTTAGTGGGGCAAAGCCTGACGCTATCAATGCACTGCCTCCTGCCTTGAGAGAGGTGGCCGAAAAGCTGAATGTCCTGGGGCGTACATTACAAGAAAAATTAGCCCTGGGTCAAAAGGAACTGGGCAAAGAACCCGTTACTTTGGGAGGTTTCTTTGTTGCTCAAAAGGGTAAGCTAACTAGACAAATAGAGACCATGTTGGATAAGGCCCGAATTAAATACAATCTGGTAACTACGACTCGGTATGGGATGATGAGGGCGGAGATAAAAACCTTGGATAGACTGGCTGATAAGATAACAAAGAACACGGCAACCTTGGATGATTTGTTTTCTACACTGGCCTTCCAGCGTGGGGCATTACAATCAGAGCTTAAGGAGTTATCAAAATTAGGGCAAGCTGGATTGATAGCCAGCAAGAGACTTGCCAAAGAGGGGGCTTCACTAGAGACAGAGATGTTAATATTGGGTCAACAGATACGCAAAAGACTGGACACCCCTGTTATTTTTGGGCCACCACCGCCACCGCCATTAAAGGGTGGTCTTTCCACTACGTTAAGGGGGCTGGAGAAACAACCCAAATTTTTCGGTAGTTTCCAGGAATTAGCGGAGGCCACAAAGCCCAATGCATTTTTACCCCAGGCGGGGAAGGCTACTATACTTCGTACCAGTCTCTTAAACAAACTGGACAAGATGTTGGGCAGGGTAGAAAACATTAAGGGCCTGGATTTGACCATGCAGAACGAGCTAATGATGGGGCTTCGTAATGCCTACAAAGCGGCAGGATTTACTCCACCTGCCATAACAGCCGTGCAAAGAGGACAAAGGACTTTATCCTTTGCGACAAAGAAAGCGACGGAAGGCGTAAAATCAGGCTTTGAAAGTGCCACAGAGAAGTCCTTACAAACACTGGTACGACTCCAGGAGCGTCTTGTGGGACAAAAGACAATAGATGTCCCTGACGTGGGGAAGATGACCCTCAAAGAACTCAACAATGCCATAGACCACACAAAAGAGTTTAACTACCTGGCCCATATTCTTACAGATGAGGCGGCGGCGGAAGTGGCCAAGCATCTAAGGAAGGCAGGGCCTTTTGCCCGCAGGCTGTATAAAGACCCCGTAATCTGGCATAGGAAATTCATGTCTAAGGATGGACTGTTATCTGCTGAGGATGTTAATGAGATAGTGCGGACAGGAGGTACTGCGGCCACGGGCCATATACCCCTTGAGACAAAGGCAAGTTTCTTTGAGACCGACCCAGCCAATATTTTTACTCACGAGGCAAAGATGGTGGGGAAGTATCATGCCCAGGCAGAGTGGGCAAAACAGGTAAGAGAAAGGTTCGGGATTCCTGAACGTCTGGCAAAATTGTCCCCTAGAGGTAAGGAATTGGTGGAAGTACCGGGGGTAGAACTATTCAAAGGGTATAGATTCAGGCCAGAGATAGCTGAAGCCGTCGGTAAGTTTCAGAGCCGTGTGCTTAACCCCAAAGAACTGGGGAAGCTGGGGCGAACTTACGATGGTATGTTAGGCTGGTGGAAATCTTTTACATTGGTATTATTCCCCGCCTACTTCTCCCGCAATTATGTGAGTCAGGTCTTATTGGCCAGGAGTGATGACATTGGCTGGGAGAACTTTCCACAGGCCACAGCTATACAGATACTCAGTACACTAAAAGCGAAAGTGCCTTCGTTTCTGGGGGGCGAAATTCCAGTTAAAGTAGGCAATGGTGCAGAAATAGTAAACTATCATCGGATAATTGACGAAGGTCTTAAGAAGGGCGTATTAGACAACGCCTGGTTTGTTGTGGAAGCGGGGGTTGGCAGGCTAGCCCGCAAGTCCATTAACCCGTTGTCAAGGCATGGGCCTCTTATTAGGGCTGGAGCTCAAGTAGCACAATCGGTTGACAATTCAACAAGGTTAGCTCATTTTATAGGAGCGTTGAAGAACCCGAAGGTGGTAGCGAACAACCTTGATGAAGCCATAAATAATGCGGCCGCCAGAGTCCGCACCTTTCAGTTCCCCTACGACGATATAATGGCACTCAGTTCTATAGAACGTGATATAGTTATGAGGGTGGTTCCCTTTTGGAGATGGACACGTTTTAACTTACCCGCTCAGGTGGAAAAAGCAGTAACAAACCCCAAAAAGCTGACTGGACTTGAAAAGCTAAGGGTATCCTTTGAAGGAGAAGAACGGCCAGAACATATACCTAACTTCATCCGGGATATGGTAAGCATAAAGATTGCCACTGACCCCGACGGATTTAGCAGGTTTCTATCGCTAGTGAATCTTGACCCAAGAGCCGACCTGGAGATGTTGTTCCGCCCAAGTAAACTGGTACTTTCTGCGGGTATCGGTGGCCCTTTTACAAGTGTCTACGAGTATTTAGTAAATTACAACCACTTCACGGGGAGGAAACTGGAAGACCCTGATGTCTTAGAGGCTGGATTCACAGATTTACACCCCGACTCTATCGTACAGGACAGTATAAACAGGGCATTGGAAACGGCAGGTATAGACGAAAAGATAGGCAAGGGGGAGTTGCACATATTGCGGAGTTGGTTCAGAGCATTGGGGGTTGTGGATAGTATTTACAGTAGTATCACTAAGAGAGGACTCCCCAACCCACCTGAACTGGCGGCTCTGAGACAGGCAGTAGGGTTAAATATTTTTACCACTGACGAAGAACTGGAGGAATACTTCTCTACGATGCGGAGGGTAAGAGGTCAAAAGGCGAAGTTGCGACAGGTAGAACAACGAGTAGAAGAATAATACTCTATTTTTCTCCGAATATTGACCATCCAGGCCCAAAAGGGTTTTTGGGACTGTCAAAGCGGAATTGATTGCCGGCCCCAAAAGGATTATTTATACTATCAGAGGAAAAAGGATTTCCAAACCGCCCCATGGGGTTTGAAATTGATTCTAGGTCAAGTGGATTAGTGCTCAACTTGCCTCTATAATTCCCTTGCTGGTCGTACAGTTTGGGGGCTTCGGTTGCAAACGGATTGTTCGCAGAGGTGTTGCTGAACGGACTTCCGTATCTGCCAAAGGGATTATTGATGCTATCTGGATTAAAAGGACTTCCCTTTCCAAACATATTGTTGGTAGAATTAGGAACAAATGGGTTGGCACTCAGATTCCCCAGGTACTTCTGGTTGGGTTGCTCTACTCTAGGACTGCCCATCCAAGGCGTGTTTGAAAACTGGGCATATAAATCACCACAACCAATTAGCAAAATCAAAATCAGAACCAAAATATTTTTTCTCATTAGAAGTCTTCTCCTTTGTTCTGTCGCAAAATCGGATATTCTCTGCCCAATCAAATTTTCAATCTCTGGGATAGTACCAGATGTCTATCGTCTCTATTAGCATAGAGATTATTTTAGATTTTTCCACACATTCTCCGTCTTCATCGCATATCCTGAAGTCTTTTAATGCTTCCTCAATTGCAATCTGCAAGTTTTTGGTGGTGTCCATAACATCCTCTGTCTTTCTTTGGTGATTCCATTTGTCTTTTGTGCAAAAAGACATAAAGAACTATCATAAAGCCAGTTAATAATAATTCTTTTGGATTCTCACTATATTTTTCACCTACTGTATTGGCCAGTACAATTACAGGAAGACCCAGAAGGAAAAATTGAAACGTTTCCTTTATAGACCAATCAGGAAAATACTTATCAAACATTGCTATTGCTTCTGCATTCTTCCCCACTTCCCTTTGTTTGAAGACTTTTTCAACAAATTCTTTTAAGTTTGCTTCGCCTCCAAGTTGATTCTTCAAGAAATAGACTATCTGTGGCCACGAAGCGGGAGGCTCGTCAAAGTGAGCCAAAAGGAAAGGAGTGCTTTGATGGACAACTTTTTCAAACATATTCATAAAGTGGGCTCCTTCCAATTGAATTATCATTGCCAAACCAAAGCCCTTGTTGACATCGCCATCGCTTACGACCTCGTTATCGTTTTCCCCCGCAACACAGCTTGTTCTAATTCCAGGCATACCCGCCTGTGCGGCTGTTCTCTCCAACTAAACCTCTAATATATAACCCCACTTTATGAAGCTGGTTTCTTCTGTTTATGTTTGTATACGAAGCCCGAAACAGCACCCTCTCTACGATACACTCCCACCCGCAAGCCCCCGCTCCAGTATAGGGTATGCTTTCGTCTCTGCCCCACTCGTTTTGGAAAATCATTTTTTTCTTAGGAGCTCCTCTGTGGGTTCT
>JASEHG010000104.1 GCA_030018855.1 Candidatus Brocadiaceae bacterium | reverse complement strand
GACCTACAGAATTTACCCTGTAGGTCAGCAGGAGGCTAGCCTTTTCATGACATCAAGTAGTGTGGTTGAGACTTTTGCAGAGGTCTCAGACATAGATAACACACATCATGTAAGTAAATTTTGGTGCTTGATTTTTAATGATTTTGATATATAAATTTACGGTAGCATGGCTGGTGAATAAAATACTAAATCTTTTGTTGTATAACCCAAGGCTAGGGAGAGGATGAGTTATGAAAATAACCTTAAGTGTGATAAAGGCTGACATAGGTTCTATTGGCGGTCATATAAAACCCAGTGCAAGGGTGCTCCAGACGGTGCGGGATTTTGTGGAGACAAATGGCAAAAAGAAGGGCCTAATAATTGATTCATTTATTAGTTCTACAGGAGATGATATTGCCATACTTACTACCCATACCAGGGGCACATTAAATGAAGACGTGCATCGCATGGCCTGGGACGCCTTCCAGGCAGGTACACAGACGGCCAAGGAACAGGGACTTTATGGGGCCGGGCAGGACCTCCTTAAAGACGCCTTCTCTGGTAACGTAAAAGGCCTGGGGCCCTCTACGGCAGAGATGGAGATTGAGGAAAGACCCAACGAGTCCTTCCTCTTCTTTGCCGCCGACAAGACTGAGCCAGGGGCCTATAACCTCCCCCTCTTTCTATCCTTCGTTGACCCCATGCACTGCGCCGGACTCATGCTTGCCCCTTCTCTAGCTAAGGGTTTCAAGTTCGTCATTATGGACGTAAACTACACGAAAGGAGACAGGGTCATAGAACTCAACTCCCCAGAGGAGTTGTATGATATAGCCGCCCTCTTACGGGACAATTCCCGATTCGTGGTAGAGTCTATCTGGTCCAGGACCACAGGGGACATAGCGGCCTCAGTCAGCACCACCAGGCTACACAACATTGCAGGGAAATACGTAGGAAAAGACGACCCTGTGATGCTGGTCAGGTGTCAATCCAATTTCCCCGCCACGGGAGAAATCCTCTCCCCGTTCAGTATCGGCCACTACTGTGCCGGCACAATGAGGGGCAGTCACAACGGCCCCATGATGCCATGCAAACAGAACACGACCATCTCCTATTTTGACGGTCCTGTGGTGGTAACCTGTGCGGCCTTCTGCGTGCATAACGGGAAGCTCACCGAGCCTGCCGACGCCTTTGACCACCCCTACTGGGACTGGGTCAGGAACAACGTGGCCCAGAAGGCTACGGAGATAAGGAGACAGGGCTTCTCCGGGCCCGCCATGCTCCCCTACGACGAGCTGGAGTACGGCGGCATAGTGGAGAAGATGAACAAGCTAGACAAACGATTCAACGTGCGGAAGGTCCTGGAGCCGGTGGGGGTGGGGAAGTAAAACTAGGGGCTAGGGATTAGGGAGTAGGGAGTAGAGAAAAAAATTACTAATTCTCAATAAGCCCTTTTTCCTTTAAGACCCGGGTTATCTTCTTCAGGGTCTCTTGCATCAGGGGTAGCCTCTTTAGCAGGGCCTGGAGTCGCTTCTTCCATTATGGGCTTTGCGGGGGAACCCCAGACCACCGAGCCAGGAGGTAGGCTCTTATAGACGTTTGACCCTCCCCCAATCACACAGCCGTCTCCTATAGTGGCGTGGTCTGTGATACCCACGTCCTCGGCAATCATTACGTTCTTGCCAATCACCGCACCCCCGGCAATCTTGGCGTAGGCGATAAGCATGGTATCCTCACCAATCATGACGTTGTGGGCCACGTGGGAGTGGTTATCAATCTTTACCCCCCTGGCTATTACCGTCTTATCCAGGGTTGCCCTGGCTATGGTAACGTTACAGCCTATCTCCACGTCGTCCCCAATCTCAATGGTGCCCACCTGTGGTATCTTTACGTGGCGTCCCTCCACCTGTAAATAGCCGAAGCCGTCCCCGCCGATGGTAGTACCTGAATGGATTATCACCCGTTTACCTATGGAGACCTCTTCCCTGATGGAGACCCTGGGATAAATTAGCGTATCTTCCCCTATCTTCGTATTGTGTCCTATATAGACCATGGGATAGAGGGTGGCCCTGTCACCAATCACGGCCCCTTCTTCAATGACGGAGTAGGCGCCTATGGAGACCTCCCTGCCGATAGTAGCAGTCTTTGCCACCAGGGCCGTGGGGTGAATACCCCTGGGACGTCTGCCCCTCTCCTGTGAGAATACCTCCAGTATCTTTACAAATGCAAGGAAGGGATTCTTTACGACTATCTGTCCGCCTAAGCCTGCCCTTGAGCGTAGCGAAGGGGCGGATTTAAACTCCTTTATCTCCCTGTGGACCACGAGGGCAGAGGCCCTGGTCTTGAGGGCCTTTTCTACAAACTCCTCCCCCTTCACAAAGGTAATATCCCCGGGCCTTGCCCCCTCAAGACTTGCCACCCCGGTTATCCTGGTGTTGCCGTCCCCCACCAGGGTCCCACCTGTTATAGTGCATATCTCTCTGAGGGTGTGGTCCATTTTGAATCCCTCCTGGGGACTGAGGCCCCGAACCGTGAAGGATATTAACACTACCAGGGAAGATTGTAAACAGGAATTGTGGCTTGCGGTGTGGAGTATATGGAGAGGCTGTTGCCGAAGTCGTTTTAGTTGCCCATAAAGGCAATTGTACCACGGAAAATCAACCAGTTACGTTCGCTCAAATTGTCCAAATGAGGTCCTTTTAGGGTTGGGCAATAGCCTATGGACATGGGCAACATTTTTGGCTTTAATCTTTTTTTATTTCACTAAATATAAGAGGGCTTCCGCCCCTTACACGGCGCTACCCATGTCTATATACTCCACAAATGGGATATAATTTTTCCTTGACTCTAAGGGTTGGTGATGTTAAAGTGTTAGGCCACAATACCTCTTACAGTTGGGGACTTGTGAAAGATTTTCAGAAGGGAGGTGAACTGTACTGTCGGGTCTAATCCAGACTTGAGGAGGGTTTGGATGAATATAGAGGAGGGTTTTTAGCAAAAAAGGAGGCAAATAAATGTTGAAAAAAGTTTTTATGGCAGGTGTGGTTTTCCTCTTCGCATGTACCATTTCTGCGAAGGGATATTGCCAAGGTTCTGTTAAGGAACTTTGCGCCAGCTCGGCCAAAGAATTCCAGAAGATAAACCAGCTGAAGGGCTTTATGCCTGACCAGCTCAACGATGCTGATTACAAGACCATCCAGCATGCCGCTGAAGTCATGGCAGCCAACGAAGGCACCAGGCAGAGCAAGTTCAACGTAGATGCCAACACCATGAACATTAGTAAGCTGGTACAGACTCACGCTGGCAGGATAGCTGATAGGTGCAAGAGCGACAAAGTGGGTTTGATTGAGGACGTTGGTCATAATTTCAGGTTTCTCTTCCTTTCCTGCAGGAGCTGTCATCAGATATATGTAACTGAGGCAGGCGTGGCTCCGTAAGAATTCTTTTGCCAGGATAAAACACTTTCTTCATTAGAGGAGGGTTTAGGATATGAAAAAGGTTTTGCTCTTTGTAGTCCCCTTTTTGGTGCTCAGTTTGGCTTCAGCCCCTTCGGTCTGGGCAGGGGCAGATATAATGAGTAGTGACCCTGAGAAGAGTCCTTATTTCATCTTCGGCAGTGGTTCAGTCCAGGGGTCCTTTGCCCCGCAGGAAACCTGCGCCTACTGCCATGGTAACGGTGGAAAGGGCACCAGCTTCGGCAGAGAGGCAGGAGTCCCAAATTTTACCGACCCTAAGTGGCAGGCCTCCAGGACGGATGCCCAACTCATGGAGACCATCAAGGCAGGGAAAGAAGGGAAGAAGATGCCCAGCTACAGGGGTAAGCAGACGGATGAGATGCTGGCCAAGCTACTGCAGATCGTGAGGAACTTTGGCGGCAAATAATTAAATCCTTTTTACGCTATTTATTCAGGCCCACTATCCAATTTTTGCCAGGCGGTGCAACCGCCTAAAGGATACGTGGGCCTTTTTTTCTGGCCGTTTCAGCCCCATACTTTGAAGGTAGAGGGTTAACGAAGAGATTTGCAGGGTCTCAATATCCCCTTTATTTGCCTCAAGGCAAATAGACTATCCCCTATCCTTAGCCCCGCCACACAGTCCTCGGGGACGGTAATCTCGTAGCCCCGCATATAGGCGTCTACTGCGGTATAAAGGATACAGATATTAGTTACTACCCCTGTGAGGATAAGGTGTTTGACGCCCAGCCTCTTTAGTGTCTTCTCCAGGCTGGTATGATAGAAAGCAGAATAGGTCTTCTTGGCCACAACGGGTTCACCTTTGATAGGTCTCAGTTCCTCAATAATCTCAGCCCCCTGGGTCCCTCTCACTGCATGGGGGGGCCATACCTCAAACTCCCGGTCTCTGGGTTCATGCCTATCACAGCAGTATATAACAGGTCTGCCGGCCCTGCGGGCCTTCTCCAGTTCTCGTCTTATATTGCGGATTATCCCCCTTGCCTTAGGCACTTCCAGGGGAGCGCCCCTTTTGATAAAATCGTTAAGCATGTCTATTATCAGAAGGGCTTTTTTTGGCATAACCTTGTAGCCGCAACCTTTAGGTTGCGTTGTTTCTCGCA
Organism: Candidatus Brocadiaceae bacterium; assembly: GCA_030018855.1. Lineage (GTDB taxonomy): Bacteria > Planctomycetota > Brocadiia > Brocadiales > Bathyanammoxibiaceae > 2-12-FULL-52-36. The sequence continues at coordinate 2,397 of JASEHG010000104.1, read as the reverse complement.
GGCTAAAGCCTGCGGCTACCCTAGTCTCTGGCTCCTATAAAACGATTTTCATCATGTCCTCCGCCAGGACAAATTCGCCAGAATAGTATTTTCTGCATTCGGCAGGTATATCATGGCCATTCCACTGGGAGTAGAAGTGGGTGAGGATTAGTTTCTTCGGGGCGGCTTCCTGGGCAATCCTGCCGCAAAGGGAGGGTACAAGGTGGCCATGCAACCTCATTTCCTCAGGGAAGGCGCATTCCAGTACCAGTACCTCGGCACCCTTTGCCAGACCCACTATGGCCTCACAGTAATCCGTGTCTCCTGAAAAGGTAAAGACCTTTCCACTGGGTAGAGTGACCCGATAACCCAGTGAGGGGACGAAATGGACAAGCGGCCTTGCTGTAATCTGCCAATCCCCAAACCCCACCTCGGCATCCCATAGTTCTATAATTTCCATGTTGTAAGTCCGTGGCGAGAGATTTTCTCTGAATAGATTGTTCAAACCCTGATAGAGTTTCTTGAGGCCAGGCGGACCGAACAACCATAAGGTCTTCTCTCTCTTAGGTTCACCGTGCTTCATGGCAAACAGCATAGGTATAAGTTCAGCGCAGTGGTCCGGGTGATAGTGGGTATAGAATACCTTATCTATGTCTGCATAGGTTATCCCAAGGGTTAAGAGTTTGTGTAACGTGCCGGGTCCTGTGTCTATAAGTACGGTCTGCCCGGCCACCCTCATCAGTATCCCTGCAGACCCCCTCTTGAGAGAAGGGATACCGCTACCCGAGCCCAGTATTACTATCTCTTCAGCGGTCGTATTGGTAGTAATGATACTTGACACTGGTTATCCGTTATCAGCGGTAAGGGTGGGGTAACCCCGCCCCTACTAATTTTCCACAACCGAATTTAATATCCTCAAATAACTCTCGTGCCGTCTTCTATTCAGGATGCCTTGCTGGACTGCCCCTTTTACTGCACAGTCAGGTTCGTGACTGTGGGTACACCTGGTGTACTTGCAGTTCCTGCCCATTTCCCATATCTCCGGGAAGAATTCGGCTACGTCTTGCCCCTCAATATCCCATAACCCCAGTTCTCTGACCCCAGGGGTGTCCACCACGTGGCCTCCCATATCCAGTTTGATAAGGCTCACGCTTGAGGTGGTGTGCCGGCCTTTTCTGACGGCCCGGCGTACCTCTCCCACCCTTAAGCCCAGCCCAGGTTGGAGGGCATTTATCAGGGAAGACTTTCCAACACCGGACTGCCCACCAAAGGCCGTTTTTCTATCCCTCAATGCCGCTCTTAGCTGGTCTATCCCTTCCCCATGAACGGCGCTGGTAAAGAGGAGGGAATACCCTAATCCCCCGTACATCTCTTCTACGGAAGAGACCTCTCCATCCTTTGCCAGGTCTATCTTATTGACGCATATAATAGGTTTCAGACCCCCGCTTTCGGCTACTATGATATAACGGTCTATCACCCCTTCCTTGAGTGGGGGGTTTTTAATGGATGCCACTATAAGGAGCTGGTCTATGTTGGAGGCAACAATATGTTCTTTCTCGTGGGTCCATGGGGCTGAACGGGACAGTTTAGTCCTCCTCTCCAGGATCCCGTCTATAACACCTTCTCCTGGGGTGGTCTCCTCAAAGATTACGGCATCCCCTACCACCACGGGACCAGAACGTCCATCTGCCTGAAGGAAGAGCTTTTTCCTTAAGCTACAGCGATAGAGGCAACCTTCCGCCTCCACCTGACACCATGGTCCTTCTATGTTTAGCACGCATCCCTGTTTCACTACCATAAGAGGTGTTGTTGGTACTAAAGCTTAAGGGCGGCACAAGCCCCCTCAGCCACGGCCTCAAGGGCCGTACGCCCTTGCACGGCATCCCCCACCACATGAACCTCCTTTATCCATTTTTTGAGGGGTTCTACAAGGGAATCATTAGGCTTATGTAGACAGGACATTACTATGCTGTCAAAACCATCCAGTTTCTGCTTATCCTCCCCACGCCTGCTTACCACGATAAAGCCATGTCCAACTTCCAGGACCTTGGTATTAATCAATATCTTTGCACCCGCCTTTTTCAGGCGTTCTGAGATGTGGTACCTGGGGTGGGCCACCAGGCCAAGCCCCAGCACCCTCCTCATCTCAATTATAGTAACCCGTTTCCCCTTGGTTAATAGATAGTCTGCCAGTTCACAACCCTCTGGCCCTCCCCCTACAATGGCCACGTTTGCGCCCAGACTCCCCGCCTCATTGAAGGCATCCCGTACCTCCATCAGGTGGTTATTACTTACGCCAGGGATTTGAAGGAACTCCTCCTTTGCACCATTGGCGAGGATGACCACCTCTGGAGCAAACTCCTTTATTGCCTCTACCGTGGCCTCTCTATTGCACTGGATGTCAGTGGCATATTTTTT
>JASEHG010000103.1 GCA_030018855.1 Candidatus Brocadiaceae bacterium | reverse complement strand
GGGGCGTATTGTCATGCCTAAGGCAGATTCGCCGTGGCGAACAATACGCCCCTACAAATAATGCCTTTAATCCGGCATAGGGGAATGGGTCAGGACTGCAGTACAGGCCCTGCTACCTCTGTAATGAACCTATAGAGTCCTACCCTGTCAATGGTAGTGCCAATCCTCTCCCTGGGGCGTCCATTATCCTTATACCACTGGAGGGTCTTCTCTATAAATGGGATTACCTGTTCATCTGGGATAAAACGTGCTACCTCTTCCGCCTGACGGGGATGTCTGCCGTGCTTGCCTCCTACCCTCACAATCCACCCCTGCCGTTTTATCCTCCAGGAGTTGGTAGGACAGGCACGGATACAGTCCGCACAGTAGATGCACTTGCCTGGGTCAAAGATGGGTTTGCCGTCCTTGTCTGGGACTATGGCCCCTTCCATGCAGGCCTTGGCACAGAGGGTACAACCTGTACACAAAGGCTCATCCCACTGAGGCTCCACTGCACCCTGGAAGCCCAGGTCGTTCTCCGTCGTCCTGGCACAGTCTATGGGACAGCCAGAGAAGGACGTCTTAAACTTGTGATGGCAAGGGGTGCCGAAGAGTTTCTCATCCACCTCAAGGGCCTTATGCTGGGTCTCCATGAGACCATTGGGGTTGTACTCACACCCGCCACAGGCGGTGGGTACCCTGACCCTGGGGCCACAGGAGGCCACCTTTACCCCTGCAGTGGCCAGTTCCTTTGCTACCTTGTCAAAGTCATCTATATGGACACCGATGAGCTCTATGGATTGCCTGAAGCTCAGGTGACAAAAACCCATACGACTGTACTTCTTTGCCACCTCAGCAATCTTGGCCATCTTTTCCGGGGTAACCCTCCCACCAGGCATCCTCAGGCGCACGGTAAAGAGGTCCTTTTGCGTCTGTTTGATGAACCCGCCTGACTTAAGTTTTTGTATATCAACCCTTTCCGGGGTTACTGTCTGTTCTGTCACTGCTTGCTCCTCTTGAAGTTGGGAAGAATAATATTATAAAGCATAACATTTTTTACACACCCTTTCAATAGGCGAATTGTTGGGTCTTGTGGTGAGAGCTAGGGGACCGAGGGGGCAGGGACCAGGGGAGTAAGCAGTAAAAAGCCTTCTGCCTACTCCTTACTGCCTATTTCCTACTACTGTTTAACCCCGCCCCCTACTTCCTGATTTTGGAGACGCTTCTCTGTCTACCCAAGGTGGATATCCCCCTATGTCTATGGACATTACAATATTTAAAGTAAATTTTACTTGACAATCATGGGTTGGACTAATAAAATACCTCAACTCTAGGGGTGAGCTGTAATTTTTGTAAGCATAAATAAATAGGTTTTTTGAGTGGTGGATTTCGTGTTTTTATGTCTGGCGCTGGTTTAAAAAGGTAGGAAATGGCAAATCCAAAGAGGAGGTTTTCAAACTCCAGGACCAGGAAAAGGAGGTCTCACGACTTTCTTACACCTCCAGGGATCCCGAGTTTTCAGAGGTTAGGGAAGGCCTCAGGCAGTCTTTCCAAACGTTTTGTGTGTCCCCAGTGTAAGCACATAAAGCTTCCCCATACTATATGTCACAACTGTGGCTACTATCGTGACCGTCAGGTGGTAGCGGTGGAGAGGGTATAAAGGATGAGAATTGTAGTAGATGCTATGGGTGGTGATAAGGCCCCGTATGAAATAGTAAAAGGGTCACTACTTGCGGCCAACCAATTTAAAAACGTAGAGATAATCCTCGCAGGGGAACAGAAGGAACTGGAAAAGCTCCTTATCAGCTCCTTCAGGCCAATTCCAAAGAATATTGGTATATTGCACGCCTCTCAGGTGGTGGGAATGGAGGAGCCTGGGGTTACGGCCCTGAGACAGAAGACGGACTCTTCCATCACTAAGGCGATACAGTTGGTAGCTAAGGGAGAGGCAGTAGCAGTGGTGAGCGCAGGGAACACAGGGGCCGCTGTAGCCGCCAGTACTATGCACCTAAAGATGCTTAAGGGGGTTACCAGACCAGGCATAGTGGCTGCCCTCCCAACACGTCGCGGGTACTGCATTGTGGCGGACGTGGGCGCAAATCTTAAGTGTAAACCTATCCATCTGCTACAGTATGCCGTGATGAGTTCGGTCTTTTGCAAGTATATCCAGGGGATCAAAAAACCAAGGGTGGGCCTCTTAAACATTGGTGAAGAGTCTGGAAAGGGGAACGACCTGGTAAAAGAGTCCTATAATCTTTTAAAGGAGTCCAACCTGAATTTTGTCGGTAATATGGAGGGCATGGACCTCTTTGAAGGCAAATGTGACATAGTAATCTGTGAAGGTTTTGTGGGGAACGTGCTTATAAAGTTCGCCGAAGGCATTGCGGATGGGCTTTTAGGTGCCCTGGGCGATGCGGCCTCCAGGAGGCCGTGGTCCAGGATTGGTCTGAGGCTTCTCAGGCCTGCCGTCAGGAGCTTACGTGCTCGTATGGATTACTCCGAATACGGTGGAGTGCCCCTTTTGGGCGTGGATGGTATTTGTATCATATGTCACGGGAGGTCCGATTTTAAGTCCATACAGAATGCTATAAAGGCGGCGATACAGTTCGCAAAGCACAACGTAAATGCTCATATAGTTACGGAACTGGAGGCAAATCATGTAGAGCAGGAGAATATGGCAGGGGTGGCAACTGGCAAGGGGGTATGTTAAGCACATAGGTTCCAACAAAAAGGAGCGTTATGACTCAAAATAACCACAAGGCTTCCATTACTGGAACAGGTGCCTTTCTCCCTCCTAAAAGACTTACCAATCATGACCTGGAGAGGATGGTTGATACTACTGATGATTGGATCGTCAAAAGGACAGGAATAAGAGAAAGACGAGTAGTAGAGAACGGCGTAGCCACCTCGGACCTTGCCGCTCGAGCAGCCCTCAAAGCCCTTGAAGATGCCAGGCTATCGCCAAAGGATGTAGACCTGATTATCACCTCCACCATTACCCCGGACAGCCTCTTCCCTTCCACCTCTTGCTACGTACAGCAAAAGATAGGGGCCAAGAGGGCCGGGGCTTTTGACGTGCTAGCGGCGTGTGCAGGTTTTATATATGCCCTTTCCATTGGCCAAAACTTTATCAACGCAGGGGCGGCCAGCAACGTGCTGGTAATAGGGGCAGAATGTCTTTCTAAGGTCACTGACTACACGGACAGGGCTACCTGCGTCCTATTTGGGGATGGGGCAGGGGCCGTAGTCCTTCAAAAGGGTAATGGACACTGCGAGGTACTCACTACCCTCCTGGGTGCAGACGGTTCTCATACAGAGGTGTTGACCCTGCCAGCAGGCGGGTCAAAGATGCCGTCTTCCCTTCAGACCCTTGAGGACCGCCTCCATTACATAAAGTTCCGTGGTAGAGAGGTGTTCAGACTGGCCATTACTAACCTTACCGAACTCATAGGTAAGACGGTAAGCTCTTCTAACCTGAAAATGGACGATATAGACCTCTTCATCCTCCATCAAAGCAATTACCGTATAATAGAAGCTACAATGGAACGTCTGGGTGTGCCCATGGAAAAGGTCTTCTATAATATAGACAAATACGGTAATACCTCTTCCGCATCCATCCCTATAGCTTTAGACGAGGCAAAACGGGAAGGTAGGTTAAAGTCAGGTGACCTGGTACTCCTTGCCGCCTTTGGAGGCGGGATCACCTGGAGTTCCTCCATAATTAGGTGGTAGTAATGCCTCGCCGGGCCTTCCTATTTCCGGGCCAGGGTGCCCACCGCCCAGGCATGGGAAGAGATTTCTATGCAGGGTACCAGGAGGCGAGGAAGGTCTACCAGAAAGCCAATGACATACTGGGGTTTGATCTCGCCCAACTCTGCTTCAGCGGTAGTGAACAAGAACTAGAGAAGACCGTCCACAACCAGCCTGCCATACTTGTCACAAGCATTGCCATTCTGGAGGTATTTCGTTCCCTAAAGGCTAAATCCACCTCATGCGGACCCGAGGCCCATGCCACTGCCGGATTAAGCCTGGGGGAATACACCGCACTGGTCTTTGCCGGGGCTATTGCCTTTGAAGACGCCGTGGGACTGGTATACAAGAGGGGGAAGTTCATGCAAGAGGCCTCGGAAGAACGTCCAGGGGGGATGGTCTCCATCATTGGCCTCTCTGATGGGGAAGTAGAGGCCCTCTGTAAAGAGGCCTCTCAATACGGCATAGTCTGCGCCGCCAACTACAACTGTCCTGGCCAGGTGGTAATCTCGGGGGAAACTAGACCCCTGGAAGTGGTCTCTCAGGAGGCAAAGAAGCGGGGGGCCAAGAGGGTAATCCCTCTTAAGGTAAGCGGTGCCTTTCACTCACCTCTTATGGCCTCGGCACAGGCGAAGATGGCCTCAGAGCTCCAAAGGGTGAGGATTCAGAGGGCACACACTCCAGTGGTGTCCAACATCCACGCCCGTTACGTTCAGGAGCCAGAAGAAATAAGGAGTGCCCTCCTGGCCCAACTCACGGGGCCAGTCCGCTGGACAGAGTCCATGCAAAACCTCCTCAATGACGGTGTGGAAGAGTTTTACGAGGTGGGGCCTGGAAAGGTCATTGCAGGACTCATACGCCGTATAGACCCCCATAAGACCGTTAATAGTCTAGAGACGGTTCCATCTCTAGAGGCCGTACTGCCCTAGTCCGCCTGAGGCGGATTGTCATCCTGACAACTGCAAATCCCCTTGACTTGACACTCCTTCTCTGATGTAATCCGTAGAGTTATCTTGTTGTGGTCAAATCTCTTAGAAGTAAGGAAATACGATGGAGTTTGTGCCGTTTGAGACCGTTGCCTATCCTGCCCTCCTTGTCCCTGAGAAACCCTCTCCCGAGACGAGCGTGGGCATTACCTCTACGGTACCTATAGAGATAATCTTTGCCTCGGGGCACATACCCGTGGATTTGAATAACATATTCATTACAGATGAAGACCCGACACACCTTGTGGAGAGGGCCGAGACCTCGGGCCTGCCCAGGAATAACTGCGCCTGGATAAAGGGCATCTATTCTTCAGTCAAGAAATTGGGGATGAAGAAGGTGATAGGGGTAGCGGAAGGCGATTGTAGTAATACCTTTGCCCTGATGGAGGTGCTGGCCTCGGAGGGTGTGGAGGTCATACCATTCAAATACCCTCACGGGAGGCAGGTAGGGGCTCAAGATTTTGAGCCCCTACAGGAGTCCCTTAATACCCTTGCCTCTACCCTGGGTGGACATGAGAAGACCATAAATGAGGCTGAAAGGGTCAAGAAAGAATTGGACCGCATCAGGTCTCTAGTGCACGAGATAGACCGCCTCACCTGGCAGGAGGGTAAGGTCAGAGGGGAGGAGAATCACATCTGGAACGTCTCCACCAGCGACATGATGGGCAACCCGTCCCTCTTTGAGAAGAAGGCCAGGGCCTTCCTGGAGGGGGTGAGGGAGAGAAGGCCATTACCTGGCGGAATAAAAATAGGCTTCATCGGGGTGCCTCCGATATGCGGAGGTCTGTACGGTTTTCTTGAAGAACTGGGCGTCCGGGTGGTCTTTAACGAGATACAGAGGCAGTTCAGTATGCCTTATCCCACAAGCACCCTGCTGGAGCAGTATCTCCTGTACACCTATCCTTATGGTATCCAGGGCAGGGTAGAGGACGTAAGGCACGAGATAAAGAGGCGTGGAATCCAGGGCCTAATCCACTACGTCCAGAGTTTCTGCTACCGTAACATGTACGACACTATCTTCAGAAGGGCCCTGGGGGTACCCATCCTGACGCTGGAATGTGACCGTCCGGGTGGGATAGACGGACAGCTAAGGACTAGGATAGAGGCCTTCGTGGAGATGCTGAGGAAGAAAACCATCTAATGAAAAAATGAAAACAGATATAGGAGTAAGGTAAATGGAGATTGCCAGGTCACTGTTCTACTTCATCTTGGCTGGTTTGTGCGAAATAGGTGGTGGGTACCTTGTATGGCTCTGGTTACGTGAGGGCAAGAGTGTATGGTTTGCCCTCTTTGGGGCGGTGGTGCTTGTTCTTTACGGGATTATCCCGACGTTCCAACCTGCCCACTTTGGGCGTGTCTATGCGGCCTACGGCGGCATTTTTATAGTCCTTGCCATCCTGTGGGGCTGGAAGGTGGATAAGATAATTCCTGACAGATTTGACCTCCTTGGGGGTTTTGTCGCCCTTATAGGTGTGGCTGTTATCATGTACTGGCCAAGGGGATAGTATTCTACATTCCAGGAGTGTGCGGGATATGTTGGGAAGAGGGTGTGTAGGATAGGTGCATAACAGCCCTTCGGGTCTGTCCAGGGGCCAGAGGAATAGTGAACGCCAACGTTAAGCGCATCCTTATACTGGTCGCTGGATGGATTTTCATCCTCCTGGGCATAGCAGGTCTCTTTCTGCCCTTCCTCCAGGGGATTCTATTTCTCCTTATCGGGCTTTATCTGCTTTCCCACGAATACACATGGGCGGCGAGACTGCTCACCAGAGTCAGGGAGCGATACCCGGCAATGGCACAGAAGCTTGACGGTATCAAGGCAAGGACCAAGAATTGGCTGAGGCGTAAATGATGCGGGGACGAATGAGACTTGGTGTTTAGGGCAGATTATGAGAGACCGTAGGGGTACAGTTTGCCATCGTCACTCTATTCGGTTGAAGGGGTATGATTATTCACAAGCAGGGGCGTATTTTGTAACAATATGTACGAAAAATCAGGGGCATTATTTTGGAAATGTTGTAGATGACAGAATGGAGTTGTTAGAAATTGGGGAAATTGTTAATCAATCTTGGATAGAAGTAAATAATCATTTTGAAAATGTTGAATTGGATAAATATATAATCATGCCAAACCACTTACATGGAATTATTCTGATTGACGTAACTTGTAGGGGCGAGGTCTCCTCGCCCGATTCACAGGGCAGGGAGACCCTGCCCCTACAACAAAAACGGCCTTTGGGGCACATAATTGGGTATTTTAAATACCAATCTACCAAACATATAAATAAAGTCCGT
>JASEHG010000102.1 GCA_030018855.1 Candidatus Brocadiaceae bacterium | reverse complement strand
TGGAGCTTGGGCGAGAGGCGGAGGCCAAACCACACCTAGAAAAAGCCCATAAACTAGCTACAACTGAGAAAAGGAAGGCAGATATAGAGGAACGACTCCGCAAGATAGGAGACGGGTCAGCCCCTCATCCATAAAGGATTTCTCCATTTTCCAAAATCTCTCTTACAAAGAAGTCCTTTATCTTGAGCCTTTCTTCTACTTCTTCTTCAGTGTAAACCAATGGAGAGATGGGGATATCTTTCTCAATATCCCACAACAGCTTTTTTACCTCTACCCACCTATCCATGGGCCTTTTATCGGTGTTTTTGATAATAAAGAGGTCTATATCACTGTCTTCGGTAGGATGCCCGTAGGCATAACTGCCAAAAAGGATAATCTTTTTGGGGTTATAGTCTTTTGTAATCTTCTCTACTATCTTAGAGATTACTTCTCTAGTCTCAGTGGCTATCATTCCTAACTATTTTCCCGCCCTTCTGCAAAATGGAGATTCTTCGCTTCGCTCAGAATGACACCATGCGAAAGACTTTTTCTGTACGTCCTTTTACGAGACATATATGATTATGTCAGCCTATTTAACGACATTTAAATAATAATTTCAACGACTTTAAACGCCTGCTCCCGTTTTCCCATGTCTCCCCTTTATCTGCACCCGGTCTTTGACGTCCTTTTTAAGGACTATCCTATCTGCATACTTCTCAAACAAGTCATAGCCTGAACCCCCCTGTCCTATAATCTCCATGACCTTGTCTGCGTCGTTTATCCTGATTCCGCCTATGGTGGTTATACCCCTCTGAAACAGGGCCTCGGGATACAGGCTGGCGGTTGGCCCTACTAATACAATTTCCCTGGCCTTCTTGCTCCACTTGAGTATGGGTTCAAGGGTATGGTTGACCAGCGCAACGCCTGTGACGATGAGGACGTCGCAGTTGGGTAAAATGTCCCTGGCCAGGCTTTCGGGTTGGAGTTCCTCCATGCCTACCTCTCTGGCAAGCTGTGGGTTTTTTTCAAATACGTGGAGATTCTTGCAGGTCTCTTTCAGCCTCTTTATGAAGGGTGGGAAGGCCCCAATCATACCTACAGTGTCTTCTTCCTGGATTTCCACGAGGTCCAGGACGTCCCCCGTCCCCGCCAGCTTGTAGGGGCAATCTTTTTCTTCAAGCAGGATGGCAGAGAGGGCATTGAGGGTGGCCACCCCGATGGCGGCCCTCAGGGGGTTTTCCTCCAGGGCGTAGTCCATCAGGGTTTTTATGTCCAGCTTGAGGAGTTCTCCGGCCTGGGGCATGCGGGCATGGGCTTTGGGACAGCAGATGGCCTCGGGGAGTTCGTGGATGGGGGTATAGGCCAGCCCTGCATGGCCACTGGAGAGTTTTACGCCGGTGTAAAAGACGCCGAGTCTGACGTCCTCGGGCCTCAGACCAGACCGTTTAACAAGTACCTTCTCTTCTATTATGCGTATGGTTTCCTTGAGGATTTCCATTCCTTTGTTATTACGCTGAGGTTGAAGAGGTCTAGGTGGGTAGTTCTATCGTAGTACTTAAGTCCTCCCTCCTTCTTAGGGGGGAGTTTCATGGGGTTCTGGCCCTTAGTGGCTAGGCATCATAAGGCCTAATCTGCTCTTTCGTTACTGATTTGCCAGTTTCTTCACTTCTCCTTCGCCGGGTTCCGAACACGATATTATCCACGGTAGACCTCGTGCTGAGTGGTGGCGATAGCATCCCTGCGGCGAATTTAGGCAGGATATATACATTCTTTCGCTTAACTCAGGACACGCCTGGCAAGGCCTCAGTTCAGGGTCGGTACTCCGGGCTAGGGGCTAAGACTCGGGACGTATCACGCCATAAATGGATATGTCTTTGGCATGACTTAAGCGGATTGCTGAGCAACCTCTCTGGTCCGCATACTTCCCCTCTTTAACTCAAAGGTGGTAGAGTCTTTGGCCTTTAAACTTGAGATGAGGTACTGGGCCGCTAGTTGTGGGTCTGTATGTTGCCCACACGTGAAGATGTCTGCGGCCGCATACCCCTCATCTGGCCAGGTATGGATGGTCAGATGAGACTCGGCCAGGAGTGCCACCCCGGTTACTCCCTTCGGGTTGAACTCATGGCAAAAGACCCTGATTACTGTGGCCCCTGCTTCCTCAGCTGCCTTGCGTAGAATTTCTCTCAACCTTTTTGCGTTGTTCAGGATTTCCCTGTCGCAATCCCACATTTCCAGTACAAGATGGCGACCGAAGGTTTCCAATTCTCTACCTCCTTCCTAAAAGAGTAAAGGGTTATTGGGAGATAAGGACTAAAGTCTCCCACTAATGGAACCTCACCATGGCCTCAAACTCCCTCTTCCGGCCCTCTATGTCTTCCATGGTTAGACGATTGAGCCGTTGGATACTAAAGTCCTCCACGTTAAAAGACGCAATTATAGTACCATAAACTACAGCCTGTTTAAGGGTCTCCTCCGTTACGGTCCCCCTCTTGGCCAGATAGCCCATGACACCCCCTGCGAAACTATCTCCAGCACCGGTGGGGTCCTTAACATGTTCCGTCGGGTAACCTGGCATCAGGAAAAAACCTCGTGGGGTGACCAGTATGGCACCGTGTTCGCCTTTCTTAACGATTATATATTTAGGTCCAATTGCCTGAATGCTCCTGGCGGCCTTGATAAGGTTAGGATGGCCTGTCAGCTGTCTGGCCTCCTCATCGTTTAGTATGAGGGCATCTATCTTTTTGAGTACCTCCAGGAGTTCCCCCTTCTTTTCGTTTATCCAGTGGTTCATCGTGTCAGCGGCCACAAATTCTGGTCCCCTTATCTGCTCAAGGACCCGCTGCTGGAGGGAAGGCAACCCGTTGGCCAGGAATACGAACTGGCTGTCCAGGAAGGTTGCAGGGACCCTGGGTTCGTATCGTTCAAAGACGTTAAGCTCTACCGCCAGGGTAGTAGCGCTGTGCATGTTGCCCTGATAGCGGCCCCTCCAACGGAAGGTCTTTCCTTCTATCTCTTCCAGTCCGGTGGTATCAATAGCCCTTTTAGAGAGGAGTTCTCTGAAGTGTTTAGGGAAGTCGGTGCCCACCACGCCTACCAATCTCACAGGGGCAAAAAAATGGGCCGCCCAGGAGAAATAAACGGCCGAACCACCGAGTACCTCCTCCACCTTCCCGTGGGGGGTCTCCACTGAGTCAAGCCCTACCGAACCTACCACTAATAAAGGCATCTACCAATCTCCCCAAAATAATATAATACTACCGTCCGTCCTCTTTCCATTGGATTTCAACTGCCGTGTGTGGTCTAGACGTTATGCCCTGGGCAGATTTGCCTCGGGCGAACTTTCTGCCTTGCAGAAAGTATGGAGACAATGGGACAGTCTCTTCAGGGTCTTCTCCTTACCCAGTAGCTCCATGGTCTCAAATATTCCGGCACTAACCGTCCTGCCTGTGATTGCCACCCTCAGAGGCTGTGCCAGCTTGCCAAAGCCGATGTGTTTCCTCTCCACCAACCTTCTTAGACAACCCTCCAGGGCCTCCTTCCTGAAGTCTTCCAGGCCAGAAAGCTCGTCGTAAACCTCCTGAAGGATACCCGTGAGGGCTTCCCCTTTGAGGAATTTGTCTACTACCTCTGGCTGATACTCCACTTCTTCGGTGAAAAAGAAAGAAGTCTGGAGGAAGAAGTCCTGAAGGGTTTTGAACCTCTCTCTGTAGAGTTCCGCAAGGGCCTTCAGCCATGACTCCTCTAGACCTTCTGCGTCCACACCTGCACTACTCAGAAAGGGCTTTAGTCCCCTGAGCAGTTCCCCAGCAGGTGTCTGTCTGATATACAGGCTGTTCATCCAGTCTAGCTTGGTCTTATTGAAACGGGCGCTGGTACTTCCTACCCGCTCCAGGGTAAAACACTTGACCATCTCCTCCCGTGAGACTACCTCACGGTCCTCCCCTGGAGACCATCCTAATAGGGCAATAAAATTTATCAAGGCATCCGGCAGGTAACCTAAATCCCTGTACTCTTTAACGGCAGTAGCCCCGTGGCGTTTTGAGAGCCTGGTGCCATCTTCTCCGAGTATCATGGGCAGGTGGGCAAACTGTGGGGGCTCTAGCCCCAGGGCCTTATAGAGGGCAATCTGTTTTGGGGTATTGGCAATGTGGTCATCCCCTCTGATTACGTGAGTTATCCGCATCTCAGCATCGTCCACCATGCAGGCAAAATTGTAGGTAGGGAACCCGTCTGCCTTCCTCAGGACAAAATCCTCAATTAGAGAGGCGTCAAAGGTGATGGTGCTTCTGATGATGTCTTTAAATTCCAGTGCATCGTGGGGCATCCTGAAACGAACGGCCTTCTTCCCTTCCTCCTCACTGTGGTAGGCTTTATCAGACGAGAGGAGCATTTCTACGTATCGGTTGTATAGCTCCAGTCTCTGGCTCTGGAAGATTGGGCCAGTATCCCAGTCAAGGCCCAGCCATTTGATACCTTCCAGGATATCCTCCGTAAACTCCTGACTGGATCTCTGACGGTCTGTATCCTCTATCCTCAGGCTAAAGGTGCCACCGTGGTGCCTGGCGAAGAGCCAGTTATACAGGGCCGTTCTAGCACCTCCAACGTGCAGGAATCCAGTTGGACTGGGGGAAAACCTAACGTGTATCACTGTAGTTTAAAGTGAACCTTTCCAATGGTGCCAGGAATTAGCTAAATTTTGCCCAGGGCAGGCGTTATGTTACAAAATTGATACCTGGGTGTCAAGAATTTTTACTCCCAAGGCTATGCCATTGGCATTTCTTTGCTAATAAAATAATGTACGCTTAATTCTAATTGCGCGGGGCATGTTGTAAAAAACTATTTTAGACGATGAAACAAACTAAAGTAAGTAAGACATTGGTCCTTGAGACGGCCCTGGTAAAGCTCGCCCCGGTGGACGTAGGCTCTAATGTCATTACCAGTGCCGTTATAGCCATGCCGCTCTCCAAGGGTGAGGTTGCCATAGAGGGACGCCTAGTTGATGCCGCCAGTGGTAAGACGGTCATACGGTTTACAGACGCACGGGCGGGTAAGGATAGTCTCGTAAATGTAAAGGACTTTACAAAGTTCAGCACGCCAGGGTTGCTGTTACTGAGTGGGCCGTGGAACTGCGCGGTATCATGCAACTAGGAGAGGCCGAGAGGAAGGGGTACTTTGGGGGGACTTTTGAACTTAAACCATGGTAGCCGTGTGGTCCTGGATTGAGAGGTCAAGAGAAGACCTGCAGTACTATACACTAAACACGTCGGGTTGCCCTTCGCCTTCCTGGTACATCTCCAGCGTGACCTTGGGCGGAGAGTCCAATGTAACGGTAACTATACCAAAGTTCCTTTGACGATACCGCCTGAAGATTTCTGCGTTCACGGGCCGACTGCCATCCTTTTCAAGATTGAATTCAAATTTACTGCTAAATATCTTTAAAAAACTTTCCCACAATTTTGCGGGTTTATTAGAGATTGGAGAGGAGGTGAACTGATATATATTTTTTTTGTCCTCGGTTACTATTGCAACGGTACCTATGTGGACGTCTCCCCCCAGGATAAAGGCCTTCCGTTTGCCGTTCTCTATGTATTTGTCAAAAAGCAGTTTTAAAAGCTCTCTCCTTTCTTCCTTATTGTGGGGAGCTGACCACTGGTCAGCAACATCGGTTGACCGCCTCCAAAAGAGTTTGGCAAGCACCCTGCTTAAATGAAGTGCAGGCACCGAGGTAATTACAAACAGGACTTGCGAGTCTCTGGCCCCCTTTGAGTTGAACCAGTGCCTTATGGCCGCCCATTGGTCAGGCCCCAGTAGCTGTCCCTCCCACATCTTCCTGTTCCCTCTGAGGTCTAGTACAAGAAAGGCGGCAGGACCGCAACGGAAGGCGTAGTAATAAGGTATGTGCCCGGGAGTGGGTTGATAATTCTGGGGAAGAGGAAGGGGGGTTGGGTTATGGCTATGCTGAAAGTCTTCATAGACCTTTCTTGCAACCAGGAAGATATCCTGGGCCCTTTTTTCTTTATGTTTCTTACTTGAACCCCACCCATTCGTAATCTCATGGTCATCCCATATCATAAAAGTAGGGAAGTTGCCAAGGACTGCCTGCATTTCTGGAAACACCCAGTGGTTGTAGTACGCCTCCCTGTAAAGTTCTAAGGAAGGTTTAGGTGAACTCCCGTCCAGGCTTTCTTGCCAGGCATTGGATTTCTCATGGTCTGCATACACCTGGTCCCCTACGGTAAGTAAGAAGGCCGCACGATGACTGTACATTTCCGTGAAGAGATGTCTCCACATATTTCTCAGGCTTAACTCCTTCTCAAAGTCAAAATTCGTCGGTTTATGACAAGAGACAAGCCCAAAAGAGAAACTCTCAATCTTCTTGTTTGGTGAGGGGAAGGTTTGGAAAGAAAGGGGTTGAGATATTGGTACTGAACGATTGCCCTTTTGCATAAAGATACGGTAATAATATCTAGTATCTCCTTTCGGGAGGGTCAAAGTGGCAACGCCAGTGCAACTATTCTGCTCTTCCGTCTTACAGATAAAAGGAGAGTCGGGGAGTTCCTCAGTGCCCTCAGGGTTTGTGTAGACCCTGCATTTCAGTGTCATTGGTTCCGTGGTTTGTACCCAAATCTTGGCCTCGTTATGGGTCGTTGCACCTACCACGGGTCCCAATTTAATGGACATATTCGTTACCTCCCAATGACTGAAGGGTTTTCAAGACCCTAAAGAAGCCCCAGCGCCTCCTCAAACCCAAACATCACGTTCATGTTCTGCACTGCCTGGCCTGAGGCACCTTTGATAACTATCAAAACTAACTCTCCTTAAAACGCTTGCTGGCATTTAGTATAGTAATACCAATTATCTCACCCTTCTCGTAACGGACGATAATATCGTCCGCTGTCATTTTACTATCATCGGCATGAGCAGGTTTCTTAAAATTTAAATACAGTACATCTGCTCCTTCGTCATAACTGGACCACATTCGTTTAGAAGGGATGTTAAGCAGATGCGATACCATCTTTTTTGCTTCTTCCAGCGTATTTAAGGCCACAATTTGGTCCTCCCTTCAAATTGCCTTACCTTTTTCGTAAGAAAAGCAGTGATGACAAACCCATCTTCTTCCAATTCCCGATAGATTACAACAAGAAATTTCTTGTCCGTTAC
>JASEHG010000101.1 GCA_030018855.1 Candidatus Brocadiaceae bacterium | reverse complement strand
TACCGACCAATATAGTAGAAACGCCCAATCTATAGGGGTTGAATATCTTTAACCCCTACCGCCTCTTCAACTGGTCAATCACCACTGCTATCAGTATCACCAGCCCCTTTACCACCCATTGGTAAAAGGTAGGGACGCCTTTGAGGAGGAGTCCATTTTCCAGTATCCCCATAAAGAGGGCACCAAAGATGGTGCCTATAACGGAGCCCCTGCCTCCCATGAGGCTGGTGCCGCCCAGTACCACGGCGGCGATGGCGATGAGTTCGTACATGAGGCCCAGTTTGGGGTCTCCTGACCCCAAACGGCTGGCAAGGATAATCCCACATATCCCTGAGAACATCCCGCTAACCACGTAGACCCAGAACTTCACTTCCTTGACGTTTATCCCAGAGAGCCTGGCCGCCTCCTCATTGCCTCCCACTGCATACACGTATCTACCAAAGACCGTGTAACGGGTTATGACAAAGATGGCGGCAGAAAGGACTGCCATGATAAAGACAGGTGCTGGTATTGTAGCCAGAGAGCCGGTACCGATAAGCTTAAACTCCTCTGGCAGGTGCCCTATGGGCCTGGCATCGCAGTAGATATTGGCGGCACCCCTGGCCATGGTCATCATGGCCAGGGTGGCAATAAAGGGGGGGATCCTGAAGGCAATGACCATAGCCCCGTTGAAGGCCCCCAGGGCGGCACCTATCCCCAGGGCCACCAGCCAGGTAATGGGAATGATGCCCCAGGAGGTGGCAGGGTCACTCCCGACAGGCTCCATCCGCTTGGCCACATCGGCGCAGACCACGGCACTCAGGGCCAGAATAGAGCCTACCGAGAGGTCTATGCCACCCGTGAGGATGACCAGTGTCATCCCCACTGCCAGAATAATATAAACGGAATTCTGATTGAGGATGTTGGTAAAATTCGTCAGGGTAGCGAAGCCACTGGCATCTATGGCATAGTATATAGACATCACCACCAGGGCAATGACTATGACGTAGTCCAGTACTACTTCCTTTATCCTGTCACCCCTTGTCTTTTTCACTGGCCTGTATTGTAAATTGTAAATTGGAAAATTGAAATTTCAAAATTTCTGATTTTGTGAAGTATATAGACTAGGAAAAATGTCAATCCGCCTGAGGCGGATGGAATTTGGATTTCCCTAATCCCTGCCCCCTAACCCCTGACCCCTAAATAGGGATTCCATCTCAATTGACACAGCCTGATAGGTATGCTAAGATTTTTTAAAAGTCCGGGAGGCAAAAGGTGTATCATAACTATGCAGAGGTGGTAGTTAACGCCCCTCTTGACAAGACCTTACATTACAAGGTCCCCGACACCCTTGTGCCTGAGCTAAGGATAGGAAGCCGGGTAAGAGTGCCCCTCGGGCATAGGCTGGTAAATGGCTACTGTGTGGGTTTTCCAGACGCCCCTGTAGCCATGAAACTCAAGGAAATAAAAGAGGTACTGGACCACCAGCCCCTACTGGGGGAGAAGATGTTACGTCTCACCCGGGAGATAGCCAGGTACTACCGTTGTACCTGGGGGGAGGCTATGGAAGCGGCCCTTCCAGCGGCCGTAAAGGGGGGACGCAAGTCTGCCAGAGGCGGACCCCTCCCACAGACCCTCAAGGCCCTCAGGCTTACAAAAGATAGGGTCCTCACCCTGGAGGCACTGGAAGGTCTCAGAAAAAAGGCCCCAAGGCAGGCCAGGGCCCTGGAAGTACTCCTGGAGTCTAATAACGGCATACCCTTGAAGGAACTCTCCCGCCAGAGTGGCTGTAACCTGGGTGGATTAAATAGCCTCGCCAGTAAGGGACTTGTAGAGATATACGAACAACCCAACCGGCAGTCAACCACTGTAGGGGCAATTCATGAATTGCCCCTACTTGAGACCAAACCTAAACCCGAACTCACCTCCGAACAAGGGCAGGCCCTTAGCCTTATAAGGGCACAGTTAAGGACACAATTTTCTATGGGCGAGGTAGGGACACGCCGCAGCGTGCCCCTACTACTCCAGGGGGTGACGGGCAGTGGGAAGACAGAGGTGTATCTGCGGGCCATAGAAGAGGTGTTAGCCATGGGGCGTGGGGCAATAGTCCTGGTGCCTGAGATATCCCTTACCCCCCAGGCCATAGAACGCTACGGCGGGCGTTTTGGCAACATAATAGCGGTACTGCATAGCCACCTTACAGGGGCCGAGCGTTACGACCAGTGGCAGGCCATAAGGGGAGGGAAGGCCAGGGTAGTGATTGGGGCACGTTCGGCGGTCTTTGCCCCGGTAGAGAATCTGGGCCTCATAGTGGTGGATGAGGAGCATGAGGTAACTTATAAGCAGGAGACCTCTCCACGTTATCATGCCAGAGAAGTGGCCCTTATGAGGGCAAGAGAGGAAGGGGCAGTGGTCGTCCTGGGCTCTGCAACGCCTTCCCTGGAGACCTATTTTAACGCCCTGATGGGGAGGTACCAGAGGGCAATCCTCAGCCAGAGGATTGGGCAACGCCCCTTGCCAAGGGTAGAGATAGTGGACATGAAAGAGGGCTTCCACGAAGGGAGGCACACGAGGCTCATATCCCGCAGACTAGAGCTCTACATGAAGGAGTGCCTCTCAAGGGGAGAGCAGGCGCTCCTCTTCCTGAACCGGAGGGGTTTTTCTCCCTTTGTGAGCTGTCCAAGGTGTGGGTACGTCTTGAGATGTAAAAGGTGTGACATACCCCTGACGTATCATAAGAGACAGCATAGCACCATCTGCCATTACTGCTCCTATGAAGTTGAGCCACAGGAGAATTGCCCGGAGTGTGTAGGGGCGAGGCTGAATTATTTTGGGTTGGGTACGGAGAGGATTGAGGAGGAGATGGGCCGCTACTTCCCCGGGTACAAGGCCCTGAGGATGGATAGTGACTCCATGAAAGGGAGGAACGCCCATGCAAAGGCCCTCAAATCCTTTGAGCGGGGGGAGGTCCAGATTCTTGTAGGTACTCAGATGATTGCCAAGGGGTTAGACCTCCCCAACGTTACCCTGGTAGGGGTCATCTCGGCCGATACCATATTGAATCTACCCGACTTCAGGGCCGTGGAGAGGACCTTCCAGCTCCTGGCCCAGGTAGCAGGCCGTGCGGGTAGAGGTCCAAAGGGAGGCCGGGTGGTAGTCCAGACCTTTAACCCCAGACAGTATGCCATCCTGGCGGCGGCGGCCCATGATTATGAGGGCTTTGCTGATAGGGAACTGGAGTACCGCAGGGAACTGGGTTATCCTCCTTTTGGTTATATGGCCAGGATAGTCCTTACAGGGCAGAAAGAAGAGAGGGTGAAGGATAGGGCCCAAAAACTGGCTGAGGCGTTGAGGCAGGCGGCATCCGCCCCTTCACCGACAAAGGTTACCACCCCAGGGGTGGAGGTGGCGGGTCCCGCCCCAGCCCCTATTCCTAGAATCAAGAACCAATTCCGCTGGCACTTGAGTCTCAGGTCCCCCCACAGTGAGACAATAAAAGAACTCCTGGAGGGGTGGCAAGGCCACTCCCGGCAATCGCTTGGCGGTAATACTGGAGGTGTAAGGATTACCATAGATATAGACCCCTATAGTATGCTATAAGTTTCCTGATAAAGGCCTGTCGGGCTTTTTGTCACCCTGAGCGTAGCGAAGGGTCTAGGGGAAGGAGATTCTTCACTTCCCCTTCGCTACGCTCAGGGCTATGGCTTACTCAGAATGACATTGCGAAAAAGGAGTGTAAAGATATGCCATTAGAAAATAATAGTGGGAATGGATTTAGTGCAGAGACCTTCTTTGAGAACAGGGGAGGTCTTACTTACAGTGATTTTATCCTCTTACCAGGGCACATTGATTTTGGTGCAGACGAGGTGGATTTAGAGACACGCCTCACCAGGAACATAAGACTGAAGAGACCCATAGTGAGTTCCCCTATGGATACCGTTACAGAGTCCAAGATGGCCATTTACATGGCCCTGTGCGGGGGTATCGGCATCGTCCATTATAACAATACGATAGAGGAACAGGTCAAACACGTTAAGCTGGCGAAGAGGTTTGAGAACGGCTTTATCACCGCCCCCGTAGTCCTGGGCCCGGATAATACCATTGCTGACATAGATAAGATTAAAAAGACATATGGCTTTTCGGGGATACCCGTTACAGAGGATGGCAGGCTGGGGTCTAAGCTTATAGGCATAGTTACCCACAGGGATATATGTTTTGAGACCAATCGCCAGCGCAGACTCAGGGAGGTCATGACCAGAGAGCTGGTCACTGCCCAGGTAGGTATAACCCTTCAGGACGGCAACCGCATCCTGAAGGAGTGCAAGAAAGGCAAGCTCCCCATAGTAGATAAAGAGGGCAGGTTGGTCTCCCTCATGAGCCGTACGGACCTGCTCAAGAATGAAGACTTTCCTAACGCCTCAAAAAACGCCACGAAACAGCTCCTGGTAGGAGCGGCCCTCTCTACCAAGGAGGAGGACAGGGAGAGGCTGGAAGAACTGGTGAAGGTCGGGGTGGACGTGGTGGTAATAGACGCCTCCCAGGGGGACAGCATCTTCCAGATTGACATGATTAAATACATCAAGAAGAAGTACCCCCAGGTGGAGGTAATAGGGGGTAATGTGGTAACGGCCCGCCAGTGTAAGAGTCTTATTGATGCGGGGGCGGACGCCCTCAGGATAGGTATGGGCAGTGGGAGTATATGTATCACCCAGGAGACCCTTGCCGTGGGCAGGGCCCAGGGTTCGGCGGTCTACCACTGCGCCAAATTTGCCAGGGGCTACGGCAACGTCCCCGTGATGGCAGATGGGGGTGTATCCAACCTGGGTCATGTTGCCAAGGCACTGGGCTTAGGGGCAAGTGCCGTGATGCTTGGGGCTTTACTGGCAGGGACCACCGAGGCCCCGGGGGAATATTTCTACGAGGGTGGCGTGAGGCTCAAGAGATACAGGGGGATGGCCTCCCTGGAGGCAATGAAGGAAGGCGGGGCCAAGAGGTATTTCTCTGAAGAAGACAAGATTAAGGTAGCCCAGGGGGTCTCAGGGGCAGTAGTGGATAGGGGTTCTGTAGTAGACCTTATGGAGTACTTTATGCAGAGTCTGAAACACGCCCTCCAGGACCTGGGCTGTCGCACCATCTCAGACCTCCACGAGGCCCTTTATAAAGGGGACCTCAGGTTTGAGACCCGTAGCCCCTCCGCCCAGGTGGAAGGGGGAGTGCATGGATTGTATTCCTACAAGGAACCGCATCTGGGATTCTTCAAGTCAGTAATGACGCCGAGGGAGGGGTAGGGGGCGGTCATTGCGAGTGGCAAAACTCTAAAGATGGTCATTGCGAGGGCGAAGCCCGAAGCAATCTAGTTTGTAGGGTGCGTGGTAACGCACCATCTATATACGCACGGCTATAATTAGCATTCTTTAAAAAATGGTGCGTTGAAACGCACCCTACAAGGATTACAGGCTGACCACTTCAACATTTATTAAATTCTTAACGTCATGTTCTGTCTTTAGAAGACGGTCTATCTCGTCAAGGACTTTTGCATGAAAGTAATGCTCTCCGCAATCAGGACAGACTTCTGCTTTCACATTCTCAACTATGTACAACTTGCCCTGGAGCCAGTGATGCTTTTTAACCTTCTTTTTTATCGTCTGGCCTCCACAAAATTCACAAACCATATTGCCTCCCTTAGAGTGCATACGTTGTTTCTATAAGCTTGTAGGGTGCGTGGTAACGCACCATCTATATATGCACGGCTGTAATTAGGCATCCTTTAAAAAATGGTGCGTTGAAACGTCCCCTACAAGGCTTACAGGCTAACCACCTCAACATTTATTAAATTCTTAACGTCATGTTCTGCCTTTAGTTACGTAGGGTGCGTCAAGACGCATCTATGAAAAAGTTGTGCAAGTGTTAATTTAGACCCATTGGTTCTCCTTTTTTAGGTGTCAAGGAGGAACGGTCTTTAGGCCGTAGTATCCTTGATGCCTGGTTAAAGACAAAATCTTTTTTGGGGCCGGGGCAAAGCCTCAGCCCTTAAATAATAATAGTATTTCGGCCACGCATCTATCCGTCCCTTTACGGGCACTTTTACAATCCGGCCAGCAGTCCCCTAATCACCCTAAGAGCCCCTACTACATGGCTAGCGTCTAGAGAGGGCGACTGCCTGATCATGGGCCTTTTCAAAATAGGGTCTTTTCTCCTTCCAGACGTAATAAACTATTTCAAGGAGATTCCGGGCCAGGGCTATGGTGGCTGTGTTGGCTCCCCTTCTAGCCTTCACCTTCTGATAATAGCTCCCAAGAGAGGGGCTGACGGTACTGGCCACCTGGGCCGCCTCTGTCATTGCCCATCTAAGCCAGCGGTTACCCTGTTTGGTGATCTTGCCGTAGTAGCTCTTGCCTCCACTTGAGTAGAGGCTGGGTACTAGCCCTGCGTAACTTGCAAGCTTACCAGGTGTGGTAAACCTCTCCGGGTCGTCTATCTCGTATCTCACAAGCAAGGCCAGGATGTCTCCTATGCCAGGTATACTCCTTAATCTCAGTGTTACTTCGTCCTCCTTTACCAGCCCCTTTATCCTGCCGTCTAGCTCCTTTATCCTCCTGGTGAGGTCTTCTACGAGTTCTATGTATCCCTTGAGGATGGCAGTATCGTTGCCTTTTAAACCAAGCTCCTTCATGAGGCCCATACCCACACGTCCGAACTTGTCTGTCTGGGCCCTCCAGAGTGTATCCTCTATGTGGTTCCTGTCCAGGACTGCATGGGTAGCATTCTTTAGGGCAGTCCTTATCCTCACAAGGAACATCCTGTATCTTAGAAGATTCTTTACGTCCCTGGTAGCTAAGCTGGGGGCATAGGCCTTAGCTACCAGGTCTGCCCTGAGTAGATGGGCCAGGCTCTCAGCATCCAGTTCATCTGTTTTTATCCTGGCCTCGGCAATCAGTCTAGTCTTCGTGGGGTGAGCCAGTACTACCTCCAGTTCTTCTGCCAACTCATCGTACAGGTAGCTCCAGTTGAAACCTGCCTCCATCACTGCCTTTACAGGCCCGAGGGTCTTTAACTCCTCCAGATATTTCCTTATTGCCGGTCTATCCGTTGATACCCTCTTCTTGTGTAAGAGCTGACCCCTGTCATCCACTACCGCTGAAATGAAGTATTTCTTATGTACATCTATTCCACTATAATACATCCGTGCACCTCCTTTTTAATTTTTGCCACTTGTAGTAGTTTTACCACTACTACAGGAGGTGCACAACTTTTTCATGTTATCACCCTACAA
>JASEHG010000100.1 GCA_030018855.1 Candidatus Brocadiaceae bacterium | reverse complement strand
CTCTCAGGGACACCCCTGGAGGGAGAGCCGCGGTTCTTCCTGGGTGCGGCGGAGAATCCCTTTGCAGACCCATTTGCCTTCCGCTCCAGGCGACTGGCCAAGAAGATAACGGCCGGGGCAGAGTTCATCCAGACCCAGATTGTCTATAACGTAGACAAATTTGCCCGATGGATGGAAGAGGTTAGGGAGAAGGGTCTCCACAAGAGGGCCTTCATCCTGGCAGGGGTAGCGCCTTTGAAGTCTGCAGGTATGGCCAAATATATGAAGAAGAACGTCCCCGGTATGGACGTCCCTGACGCCATCATCTCTCGCCTTGAGCAGAAGAAATCTAAGGCTGAGGGCATAGAGGTCTGCATAGAGATAATTGAGAAGCTGAGGCAGATAGAAGGCCTCTCCGGGATACACATCATGGCGATTGAATGGGAGGAGGTGGTAGCCCAGCTAGTAGAAAGGGCAGGCCTACTCCCACGCCCACAGAGCAGGGATTAGGGAGTAGGGTGTAGGGAATAGCAGGATAAAATCTAGCTACTCCCTACCCCCTATCCCCTACCCCCTACCCCCTACCCCCTAGTTCCAGGGCGTACTCAATCACCTTCTTTTCCGGCTCAAAGGCAGTAAGCAGTATGCAGTAAGGGTAGCCGCAGGCTTTAGCCTGCGCCTCAAATCTTGGTGTCTATCCAAGTTCCAGGGCATACTCAATCACCTTCTTTTCCGGCTCAAAGTCCCTGAGGGCCAGCCCTTTCATTGCCGCCCTTATCAATTCACCTTCGGTAGGGGCACGTTGCAACGTGCCCCTACTACCCATATAAAACCTGCCTGCCATGAGGAGTGGCTCAAGGCTAACAAGCCCCACTATCTCACTGGCCGTGACCTCTACCCCGATGACCTTGGCCTCCCTACGGACTGCCTCCAGGGCCACATGTGGAGGGGTGACCTCGTAGTCCAGGAGGTTCATGGAGACCTGCGTGATACCTGTACGGAGTCTCACCCCCATGGCCTGTACTTGTTTCAATAGTCCTGGTGTCCTCTCTGTCCCGTTAATCTTCCTAATCACGCCTGTCTCCCTCACCCTGCCAGAAATCTTATTGGCAATGGCCAGCTCAGGGGTAGAGAGGTCTACGTTGTAGGCAATGAGGAGCTTCCTTGCCCCGATGACCGTTGCCCCATTACGTCTCACCCTCTCATTAAATTCGCATGGGCCGAAGTCGGGTTTGTCTCTGGCCAACTTTTCTGCCAGCCCCTCGTATTCCCCCTTTCTAATATTGGCAAGCTCCCTATGTTCTGGCTTTCTGGCTGCCTCACGGTATAGATAGACCGGTATGCCCAAGCCCTCCCCCACCTCTCTGGCCAGTTCCACCGCCAGCCTAACGCACTCCTCCATAGTAACCCCACGGATAGGCACAAAGGGCACTACGTCCGCCGCCCCTAGCCTGGGGTGACTACCCCTGTGCTGGGACATGTCTATGAGTTCACTTGCCCTGGTGATTGCCTTCCTGGTGGCCTGCTTCACCCCGTCCGGGGTACCGGCAAACGTCACTACGGTACGGTTGTAGTCAGGGTCAGGCTCCACCCCGAGGAGCTTCACCTCCGGGGTAGATTCTACCTCCTTAGCGATTGCCCCAATCTTATACAGGTCTCTTCCTTCGCTGAAATTAGGCACGCATTCTATTATTTTCATGACACCTCTGACTTGACTGAGCTTTCCGCATATTGTATCGTAAGGGCGTCTTAAGAGAAATCCTTTCTTTTCCCACTGCTTAAAAGCACAACACGAGCCAAGTGTAGCAAGAGGAGGTATCTATGGTAGCCATTGATTTTGACATCCTTATTTTCAAAGAAGATGAAACTTATGTGGCGTACTGCCCGGAGCTTGACGTCTCAAGTTGCGGAAATACTGTTGAACATGCAAAAGAGATGCTTAAGACTGCCGTGAGACTATTTGTTGAAGAGGCTGAAAAGATGGGGACACTTGAGGACATCCTTGTGGAGTCAAGATACAAAAAGGATGCAAGCGGGCGTTGGATACCGCCCAAACTCATTTCAACCGAAGCGATAAGCCTATAGTAGCGTGGCCAAAATAACACCTATACCAGCAACTAAGCTAAGGAAAGTCTTTGAAAGGGCAGGATTTAAGTGTGTAAGAATAGAAGGTGACCACTTTGTATACACTAAACAAGGAGTTTCAAGGCCAGTGGTCATACCTGATTGGAAAGACGTCCCAGTTTTCATAATCAAAAATAACTTAAGAACGGCAAGTATAACCAGAGAGAGATACTTTTCCTTGCTGAAGAAAATATAATTTGTGCGACCTATTACTCCTCCCCGCTGAAAGGAAGTGAGCACTCCCATGCCCAGGCCCATGTACTACGAGGAAAGACCTCCCTTCCCCATCAAGGCCCACACCGGTACAAGACTCCACTGCAAGACCTGGGACACGGAGGCCGCCATGAGGATGCTCATGAATTGCCTGGACCCGGCGGTGGCTACATGCCCTGAGGAGCTAATCGTGTATGGCGGGGCAGGCAGGGTGGCCAGGAACTGGAGGGAGTATAATCGCCTGTTGAAGGCCCTACAAGGACTGGAAAAGGACGAGACCCTCTGTGTCCAATCTGGGCGCCCTGTCTACGTTGCAAAGACCTTTCCGCATTCTCCACGGGTGATTATTGCTACGGCCAATCTGGTCCCTGCTTGGGCCACCCAGGAAAATTTTGACAGATACGACGAGATGGGCCTTACTATGTTTGGTCAGATGACTGCCGGGAGCTGGATATACATAGGGTCGCAGGGGATACTCCAGGGTACCTATAACACCTTTGCCTCCCTGGCCCTGAAAGAGTATGGCCTTTCCAGTCTGAAGGGTAAATTTGTGCTTACTGCCGGGATGGGAGGGATGAGTGGGGCACAGCCCCTGGCCGTGACCATGAGCGAGGGGGTGATACTGGACGTGGAGGTGCGGGAGGAGCGGATTTCCAAGAGGGTGCGTCAGGGCTATTGCGACAGGGTTACCCACAGCCTAGGTGAGGCCATGGGGTGGGTCACGGAGGCCAGGGACGGTGGTAAGCCGCTATCTGTAGGGTTGGTAGGCAATGCCGCAGAGGTCCACCCTGAACTGGTTAGGATGGGAATAGTCCCGGACGTCGTTACAGACCAGACCCCGGCACACGACATCTATAGCTACGTCCCTATTGGTAAGGTCTCGGATATGGACAGGCTGAGGGAAAGAGACAGGGACGGATACAAGAAGAGGGCCTTAGAGGCCATAGCCCTACACATGGAGGCCATCCTGGAGTTCCAGCGGCGTGGCACCATCTGCTTTGACTACGGCAACAACCTCAGGGGCCAGGCGGAGCTGGCTGGGGTAGATGTAAGGCGTAAGGGCGACCCGCCTCAGGCGGAGGGGTCGCCCTACAAATACCCAGGGTTTGTCCCTGCCTACGTACGCCCCCTCTTCTGCCAGGGTAAGGGTCCGTTCCGTTGGGTGGCCCTCTCTGGAGACCCAGGAGACATAGCCCGTCTGGACCGGGCACTCCTTGAGACCTTCCCGGAGGACCGCTCCCTCAGACGCTGGATAACCCTGGCGGGCCAAAGGGTCTCCCATGAAGGACTCCCTGCCAGGATATGCTGGCTAGGCTACGGAGACCGTGCGAAGTTTGGCGGTGTGATAAATGAATTGGTAGGGAAGGGAGAGGTTAAGGCCCCCATCGTCATTGGCCGGGACCACCTGGACTGTGGCTCAGTGGCCTCTCCATACAGGGAGACGGAGGGGATGAGGGACGGAAGCGATGCCATTGCAGACTGGCCCCTACTCAATTTTGCCCTTAACACGGCCTGCGGGGCTAGCTGGGTCAGCTTCCATCACGGGGGTGGGGTGGGTATCGGCAACTCCCTCCACGCAGGGATGGTAGTCGTGGCCGATGGTACCAGGGAGAGGGCGGAGAGGCTGGAGAGTGTCCTCACCGCAGACCCCGGGATTGGGATAGCCCGACACGTGGATGCAGGATATGAGGAGGCAATAGATACCGCTAAGAAAAGGAACGTAAGGCTTCCAGAATAACCAGTATCTCTGCAAGTGAGTAGGGGCACGTTGTCCGCCTCAGGCGGATGCCCCTACATTAAAGAATCGTAGGGACAGGTCTTTAGACCTGTCCTTCGGTATCAATAAATTTATCTGTATCATTATGGATAGACCTAAAGGTCTGTCCCTACGTTTTGGTTGTGAAGGCCATGAAAAAGAAAACTGGCAAGCAATGCGACCTTGTTATCCTCAACACCTCTGAACTCCTTACCCTGGCTGGGGCCTCGCACGGCCCCAGGACGGGTAGGGAGATGCGAGAGCTGGGCCTCATACGAGACGGCGGACTGGCCATAGAGGGGTGTGAATTTGTTGCAGTAGGCCCGTCCAGGGAGATAGAGTCTAAATATGCCGGCAAGGCAAAGAGGGTAATAGACGCCTCAGGGAAGGTGGTGATGCCAGGGTTTATAGACCCCCATACCCACGCCGTCTTTGCGGGCTGGAGGGATAAAGAGTGGGTAATGAGGCTTGAGGGGAAGGAATACCTTGACATCCTCAAGTCGGGGGGAGGCATCCTGGAAACGGTCAGGGCCACCAGGGCGGCCTCCCAGGAGGAGCTTGTGACGATAACAAAGAAACACCTTGATACCATGCTCCTCCACGGCACCACCACGGCAGAGGTAAAGAGTGGTTACGGGCTGGATTTTGAGAATGAGATTAAGATACTGAAGGTCATTGAGGCACTTGGGGAGGGACACCCTATACGCCTGATACCCACCTTCCTGGGCGCCCATGCCGTGCCTGCAGGGTATAAGGACGACCCGGAGGGCTATGTGGAGGCAGTGATGGGGTGGTTACCGGAGGTGAAACCCCTGGCCAGGTTTTGTGACGTGTTTCTGGAAGAGGGGGCCTTTAACCTGGCCCAGGCGGAGAGGATACTCGCTAGGGCCAGGGGACTGGGTCTTGCCCTGAAGCTCCATGCGGGAGAGTTCAAAGACCTGGGAGGGGTGAGACTGGCCCTGCGATTGGGGGCGACCTCTGTTGACCACCTGGATTACGTCTCGGAGGGGGACATGGTAGAGATGGCCCGGGGGGGAAAAAAGGTTCAAGGGTTCAATCCGCCTAAGGCGGAAAAAGTTCAATCCGCCTCAGGCGGCAAGGGTTCAAAGGTTCAAGGTGTAACGGTAGCGGTGCTCCTGCCAGGAGTGCCTTTCTTCCTGGGAAGGCAGAGGTATGCCAGTGCAAGGGTGATGATAGACCTTGGGGTGCCAGTGGCCATTGGTACTGACTTTAATCCTGGGACGTGTCCCACCCCTAACATGCAGCTAATCATGACCCTGGCCTGTCTGGAGTTAGGTATGACCCCTGAAGAGGCCATAAGTGCCGCCACTATCAATGCGGCCCACGCCCTGGGCTATGCCCACAGGGTAGGCAGTCTGGAGGCGGGCAAGAGGGCAGACGTCTTGATTTTAGATGTACCTACCTACACCCGCCTGACTTACCAATTTGGTGTAAATCACGTGGAGACGGTAATAAAGACGGGGAAGGTAATGGTGGAGGGCAAGAGGCAGATGTCTTATTTAGCTAAAATTTAGAGACATGGGGAGGATCTAAGATGCCAACTTGTAGACATTGCAATGGAGGTACGCGCTGTGTGTGTGCATCCTGCAGGGTAGGTAATGAGGCGGGAAGGTGTAAGGCATGTAAAGGTATTGGAGCGGTAGCGCCAGGCTAATATAGTATCGCCTGGCAGACGGTTAGGGGTTTGTCAGTGGTTTTTAACCCTTGACTTGCCACCAGGGCCGTGATAGCATCTCCAGTTTAGAGGTTTTATAAACTAGGGGCTAGGGATTAGGGGTTAGAGAAAGAAGATTGCTAGTCCCTATCCCCTAGTCCCTGGCCCCTGGGGTCTAAATGCGTAGCGACACGGTAAAGAAAGGGTTAGAGAGGGCTGCCGCCAGGTCCCTCCTTTATGCCACTGGTCTGGGCAAGGAGGATATGGCAAAGCCCTTCATAGGGGTAGCCAGCAGTTTCACGGAGCTTATCCCTGGCCATGTCCACATGCGGCGGCTGGAGTCAGCCATAGAGAAGGGTATATATGCGGCTGGCGGGGTGAGCTTCCTCTTTGGTGTACCGGGGATTTGCGATGGTATAGCAATGGGGCACCCTGGGATGCGTTATTCCCTGGCCTCCAGGGAGATAATTGCTGATGCCATTGAGTGCGTGGCTAATGCACACTGCCTGGACGGGCTGGTGCTCCTGACCAATTGCGACAAGATTACCCCTGGGATGCTCATGGCCCTTGCCAGGTTGGATATCCCTGGTGTGGTGGTGACGGCAGGGCCAATGCTGTGCGGCCACTACAGGGGCCGCAGGCTGTCCATGGTTGCAGATACCTTTGAGGCAGTGGGCAGGAGGCGTAAGGGAGAGATTACCCAGGAGGAGATGGATAGGCTGGAGATGGAGGCATGCCCTGGGGCGGGTTCCTGTCAGGGGCTTTATACGGCCAATACCATGGCCTGCCTGACGGAGGCCATGGGGATGTCCCTGCCCGGATGTGCGGCGAGTCTGGCCATCTCCGC
Organism: Candidatus Brocadiaceae bacterium; assembly: GCA_030018855.1. Classification (GTDB taxonomy): domain Bacteria; phylum Planctomycetota; class Brocadiia; order Brocadiales; family Bathyanammoxibiaceae; genus 2-12-FULL-52-36. The sequence goes on along the minus strand of JASEHG010000100.1, from coordinate 671 downwards.
AGAGAAGGACAGGATAGCCTTCAGGAGCGGACAGGTGTCAGTCCGGTTGGTGAAAGAAGGTATTAATTCCAGAAAGATAATGACCAGGGAGGCCTTTGAGAATGCCATTATAATGGATATGGCCCTGGGAGGTTCCACAAACACGTGCCTCCATATACCAGCCATAGCAAGGGAGGCAGGGATAGAGTTGGGGTTGGAAGTCTTTGACCGTATCAGTCGGAAGATACCCCACCTGGTAAGCCTGGTGCCAGGGGGAGAGTACTATCTGGAAGATTTCTATTATGCGGGAGGCGTCCCTGCGGCCATGAAGAGGCTTGAAGACGACCTATTCAACTGCCTAACAATAAGCGGCAAGAAGATTAAGGACATAACAAAGGACGCAGAAGTAGCAGACCCGGCTGTGATAAAGAGTAAGGAGGAGGTCAAGGGGGAGGAAGGCGGGATAGCCATACTCTATGGCAACCTCGCCCCTCAAGGGGCGGTGGTAAAGCAGAGTGCAGTGGCTAGGGAGGCCTTAAGGTTCAAGGGCACCGCCAGGGTATTTGACCACGAAGAAGGGGCCATGAAGGCCATAATGGATAAAGATATAAGGCCGGGCAGTGTGGTGGTGATACGATATGAAGGTCCCCAGGGAGGGCCTGGGATGAGGGAGATGATCTCTCCCACGGCGG